>JBOHKF010000245.1:0-8628 GCA_050729015.1 Rhizomicrobium sp.
GGTGATCCCCGCGCTCGACGTGGACACGATCTATCGCGTGCCCATCGCCTATCACGAAGTGGGGCTCGACGACCAGCTTCTCGCCGTGTTTGGGATCGAGAATGCCGGGCCGCCCGATCTTTCCCGCTGGCACCAGGTGGTGGAGCGGGTGCGCAATCCCGAAGGCGAGGTGCGCATCGCGGTGGTGGGCAAATACATGCAGGTGAAGGACAGTTACAAGTCGCTTTCGGAAGCGCTCGTCCATGGCGGGCTCGCCAACAACGTGCGGGTGCATCTCGACTGGATCGATTCCGAAGTCTTCGAACGCGATGACGCTGCGTCCTTCCTCGAGAATGTGAGCGGCATCCTGGTGCCGGGCGGCTTTGGCGAGCGGGGGACCGAAGGCAAAATCGAGGCCGTAAGGTTTGCGCGACAGAAACGGGTACCCTTCTTCGGAATCTGCTACGGCCTGCATATGGCGGTGATCGAAACGGCGCGCGATCTCGCGGGTCTCGAAGGCGCGGGCACCACCGAAATCGGCACCCCCAGGCACCCGGTTATCGGTTTGATGACCGAATGGACGAAAGGTAACGAAAAGGAAGTCCGCAAGGCCGATGACGACATGGGGGGCACCATGCGGCTGGGCGCGTATCCGGCGGTGCTGAAACCGGGCTCACGGGTGGCGGAGATCTATGGCGCGACCGAGATCAGCGAGCGCCACCGTCACCGCTATGAAGTGAATGTGCATTATGTCAAGGAGCTCGCCAAATATGGCCTGGACGTGTCGGGCTGGTCGCCGGACGGAGAATTGCCGGAAATCATGGAGATTTCCGACCACCCCTGGTTCATTGGCGTCCAGTTCCACCCCGAGTTGAAATCCCGCCCGCTCGAGCCGCACCCGCTCTTCACCAGCTTCATTGCCGCGGCCGTGCAAAAAAGCCGGCTGGTATAATGGTTCGAGCCTCGGCGCGCGCCTTAGCGGGGCATCGGGATGTAGCCGGGTGGGCGGGCTACCGCGCGTCCTGACGGCGTCAGATAAGGCTCGCGCGCCTGGCCCTGAATCTGGCTTCCCGTCTGGCTCAGATTGTTGTGGACGTTGTTGCTTTCGTTCTGAACCGCCTGGTCATGCTGCTGCTGCAATTGCTGCGGCGTGGGCGGCAAGCTCTGCACTATGGCAGGGGACATCTGAGCCAATGTCTGAGCCAGTGCGGGCGCTGCCGCCATCGAAAAAGCGAGAACAAAAAGAGCGCGCTTCATAGCCATCCATCATAACAGATGGGGGCGAGGTTGCCATCCTTAAAGATCACGGGGTGCGATTCACGGAAAAGCGCTTCCATCTTTCCTGGAATTGCTCAGCCAGGAAGCGGCACTGCTCCCTCGCGGTCGCGTTCGGCCCTCAAAGCCAGCGCCCGTACCCGCAAGAGTTCCCGCCGTGCCACCAGGCCCACCAGTTTTCCGCTGTCCCGCGCCAGCACGGGCACCCGGCTGGCACCGGTCTCCGACATGCGATCGGCCACCGCGCCGGTCAATTCGTCGGCGAAGGCTATGACCATCTCGGTCTTGATGTCCCCCAAGGTGTCGTCATGGCCCCAGCCTTCCCGCGACCAGCGCAGCACATCGGCGCGCGAGACCATGCCCGAGACGTGGCCCTTCTCGTCCACCACGGGATAGCTTTTGTGCGGATCGTTCGTCGAGAAGAACCGTACCGCTTCCCCGACCTTCATGCTGGCGGGGAGGGTGTTCACCGGCTTGGCCATGATCTCGCTCACCCGCATCACGTCGAAGGGATCCACGCCATATTCGCGGGTCAAATGCAGGCCGCGCCGGGCGATGCGTTCGGTCAGGATCGAGCGGGATAGCGTCAGAACCGTCAGTCCGAATCCTGCCACCGACGCCACGAACAGCTGGGGCAGAAGATGGAGATTGCCGGTGAGCTCGACCGCGAACAAGGTGGAGGTGAGGGGCGCGCGCATCGTCCCGCCGAGGATGGCGGTCATGCCGATCAGCGCCCAGAATCCCGCGTCGCCGAACGGCATCCAATGCGATTCGACCACGCCCAGCGCACCCCCGAGAATCAGCAGCGGCGCCAGGACGCCGCCCGAAGTCCCCGAAGAAAGCGCCGCGATCCAGACCAGCGCCTTATCCCAGAGAAGACGCCCGGCGGCGGCGACGCCGATTCCGCCTGCGAGCAGGGCGCGGATATTGTCATAACCGACGCCGAGAACGGCCGGATCGACCCAACCGCCCAATCCCACGATCACGCCGCCCAGCGCCGGCCACCACATCCAATGGATGGGCAGGCGGCGGAAAAGGTCTTCAACACCGTACAAAAGTAGCGTCAAGATGGCCGATTGCACGCCCGCCACCAGGCCCGCCGCCGCGCACAAGCCCAGCCCCCACCAGGGCATGACCACCAAGGTCGAATACGGAAATAAGGGTCCGCTCCCGATGAGGAAGGGACGCCAGGCATATGAGACGATGGCCGCCACCGTCACCGGAATGAAGCTTCTGGGCTTCCACTCGAACAGGAGCAGTTCCACCGCCAGCAATACCGCTGCGATGGGCGTGCCGAAGACGGCGGTCATGCCGGCCGCGGCGCCCGCCACCAGAAGGCTCTTGCGTTCCGCCGCGCTCAAGTGAAAAAGCTGGCCAAACAAGGACCCAAGGGCGCCACCCGTCATGATGATGGGACCTTCCGCGCCAAAAGGGCCGCCCGTACCGATGGAGATGGCCGAGGACAGAGGCTTGAGGAGCGCGACTTTGAGGTCGATGCGGCTGCGGCCGATGAGAATTGCCTCGATGGCCTCGGGAATGCCGTGACCGCGAATCTTCTCCGAGCCAAAGCGGGCCATCAGACCGACAATAAGGCTTCCGATGATGGGGATCGCCACGGTCGCAAAAGGCAGGTGGGCCGGCAGCGGCGTCATCACCGTGCTCCAGCGCCCGAAGTAGGCGAGATTGGTGAAAAGCGCGATCAGCCTCAGCAGCCCCCAGGCCGCAAACGCTCCTAGGGTGCCGGTAATCGCCGCCATTGCCGCCAGTTGCAGCATGCGCGGCGTTGCCGTGAAATCGCGCAGATGTTCGAAACTTTTCGGCTCGGATTGCATCGGATCGTCATTGCATGGAGAAGGAGGGCCGTTTATATCGCAGCGCGGCATAAAGCAATCGTGAATGTCCCGCGGAAAATGCGGAGCTCTCACGCGCACCGACTACCGCACTCCGGCGGGCATTCGTCACGGCATGCGGCAATTTCTCCAGTTCAGCCCCGGCGCCACGCGGCGTGGCTCTAAGCTGCGCCAAAGTCTGGTCGCGATCCGTCGAACGAAGGCCGCTTCGCAGGTTTTTTGTGCAAATTTATGGGGAATATGCCGTTCGGGCGCAATCGCGCCCTGAGGAATTCTGCGGTCTTGGCAACGGGCGGTTTCCATCCGAGAAAATCATGCTCTAGACTGGTTCGATGAACACCAGCCCGATCATTCAGCCCAACGCGACGGTCAAGCTCAAGTCGGTTGAAATCGGCAATCATTTGAAACTGGCCGTGATCGCCGGTCCATGCCAATTGGAGAGCCGAGCGCACGCCTTCGAGATGGCCGGCGCTCTCAAGCAAATCTGCGATCGGCTCGGCGCAGGCTTTGTCTATAAGACCAGTTTCGACAAGGCCAACCGCACCAGCGCCCACTCCGTCCGCGGAATGGGCTTGGAGAAGGCCTTGCCAATCTTTGCCGAACTGGGCGCCAGGCTTGGCGTTCCGGTCCTGACCGACGTGCATGAGCGCGATCAATGCGCGGCAGTGGCGCAAGCGGTGGACGTGCTCCAAATTCCCGCCTTTCTTTGCCGACAGACCGACCTATTGGTCGCCGCCGCGCACACCGGCAGAGCGGTCAATGTCAAGAAGGGGCAATTTCTCGCGCCCCACGACATGAAGAATGTGATCGCCAAGATCACCCAATCGGGCAATCCCAATGTGCTGGCGACGGAGCGGGGCGTGAGCTTCGGCTATAACACCCTGGTCAGCGACATGCGCGCGCTTCCCATCATGGCGTCGTTCGGCGCGCCGGTGGTGTTCGATGCCACCCATTCGGTTCAGGCGCCGGGTGGACAGGGCGAAAAGTCCGGCGGCGATCGCGCCATGGTGCCTTATCTGGCGCGCGCCGCGGTGGCTGCCGGCGTGGCGGCGGTTTTCATGGAGGTTCACCAGGACCCCGACCACGCGCCTTCGGACGGGCCCGTCATGGTCAAGCTCAAGGACTTTCCGGCGCTCCTGGAGCGGCTCTTGGAGATAGACGCGATCGTCAAGCGGGCAAGAAATTAGACCGCGTTCACGGCGATCCAGCTCGCGACCACGCCCCAAACCGCCAGCACCAGAAGTGCCAGCGACGCCAGCGCCGAAATGCCGAAGCCGGGTCCGCGTTTGTCGGCATCTCTCATGTAGCCGATCGCGTAAATCACCCGCCCGATGCACCAGATGAGCCCCAACAGCGCCGGAATCCAGCCGTGGAAATAAAGTGTGGCGACCCAAAGCAGGGGCAGGAAGATGACCACCTGTTCGACCGTATTGCCCTGCACGCGCAAGGCGCGCTCGAGGTCGGGATGGCCGGCCATCGCGGGGGCGTAAATCTTCACCCGCCGCCGGGTCCTTCCCACCAGCATCATCACATAGATCATGACCAGCACCGCCAGAACGGTGACGGCAGCACTCGATATCGTGGCAGGAGCAGCGAATGGCATGGAGACTCCGAAACGATGGCCCGGGCCGGAAGCGGCGCGAGACCATCGGATGCTACCCGATTCTCCGGGTCGGGTGTTCGCCCACGAGATGAAATGGCCATCGGCGCGACATGGTGGCGAAGCCGGTCCAATTCCCGTAAAGACCCGGGCGAACCGCGAACAGGGGCCCTCTCATGACCGCCATCCTCGACATCGCAGGCCGCGAGATTCTGGATTCCCGCGGCAATCCCACCGTGGAAGTGGATGTCCGGCTCGAGGATGGCAGTTTCGGGCGCGCGGCCGTGCCGTCCGGCGCCTCGACGGGCGCCCATGAGGCGGTCGAGCTTCGTGACGGGGGCCAGCGTTACGGCGGCAAGGGCGTGGAAAAGGCCGTGGCCGCCGTCAATGGGGAGATATTCGACGCTCTTTGCGGCATGGAGGCCGACCAGCAAAGGCGCATTGACAATGCCATGATCGCGCTCGACGGCACGCCCAACAAGGCGCGGCTTGGCGCCAACGCCATTCTGGGCGTGTCGCTGGCGGTGGCCAAGGCGGCGGCGTTGGCCAAGGACCTTCCTTTTTATCGTTATGTGGGAGGGGCTGGGGCCCGGCTGCTGCCGGTGCCGATGATGAACATCATCAATGGCGGCGTTCATGCCGACAATCCCATAGACTTCCAGGAGTTCATGATCGTGCCGGCGGGCGCGCCGAACTTTCGCGAAGCATTGCGCGCGGGCGCCGAGATTTTCCATAGCTTGAAAAAGCAACTGGCCGATGCCGGCCACAATACCAATGTCGGCGATGAGGGAGGCTTCGCACCCGGTCTCAACAGCGCGGACGAGGCGTTAGGCTTCGCCGCCAGGGCGGTGGAAAAGGCGGGTTATCGCCTCGGCGAGGATGTCTATTTCGCGCTCGACCCCGCTTCGACGGAATTCTACAAAGGCGGAAAATATGTGATGAAAGGCGCGGGCCTAACCCTCGATTCCGGGCAGATGGTGAAACTCTACGCCGATCTGGCGGCCCGCTATCCCATCATCTCCATCGAAGACGGCATGGCCGAAGATGACTGGGAGGGTTGGAAAGCCCTTACGCGAACCATCGGCAGGAAAGTCCAACTGGTGGGCGACGATCTTTTTGTCACGGATGTGAAACGGCTGGAACGCGGAATTGCCGAAGGTTCGGCCAATGCCATCCTGATCAAGGTGAACCAGATCGGGAGCTTGAGCCAGACCATGGACGCCATCGAGATGGCGCACAAGGCCGCGTACCGGACCGTGATGAGCCACCGTTCGGGCGAGACCGAGGATACAAGCATCGCCGATCTGGCGGTGGCTGGCGCATGCGGCCAGATCAAAACCGGATCGCTGGCCCGCACCGACCGGCTCGCCAAATATAATCAATTGCTCCGGATCGAGGAGCAGTTGGGCGACGCGGCTCTCTATGCCGGCCGGTCGGTCCTCAAAGGCTAGTTTCGGCCTCGGATTATTCCTCTAAGTTTCGGAATCTCTTGTGAAATCTCTCTTGACGCGGCGAATCGCCATGTGATTCGTTGGGGAATGCGAATCAGGCATTCGGTCACCCGTTTCTTCCTGGCGCTGATCCTGCCGGCGGTTTCGCTGGCCGTGGTGAGCTATTTCGGGGGCTACGCGATCTGGGGCGAGCGCGGCCTGCTTGTCCTGGAGGACACCGAGGCCAGGCTGGGCCTCGGCGACGAGCAATTGGCACAGCTTTCGGCTCAACAGGCTCGCCTCGCGCATCGTGTCCAGTTGATGGACCAGCCTCATCCCGATCCCGATCTGGTGGAAGAGCTGGCCCGCAGGCAGTTGATGGACGGCGCACCAGGTCAGGTTGCGGTCCCGCGAAACAGTCATTGAGCCGCGCTTGCGCGAAAGAATTAGTAGAGGCAAGCTGACCGAACAGTGTTCGAACTTTTGCGACGCAACAAAATTATAATGGCTTGCCAACCCGGGCCGGTCTTGCCAAAACCCGTCCCGGTTCGTTGACGCCACGAAAAAGAGCGTGAATTCGCATGAGCGACCCCGCAAAACGCCGGGAAGGACAGCAAGAACAGGCTGCGAACACCGCCCGCGCCGATCCGGAGGCGCTCAAGAAGCTTTATCACGACATGCTCCTGATCCGCCGCTTCGAGGAGCGGGCGGGGCAGCTTTACGGCATGGGTCTGATCGGGGGGTTCTGTCACCTTTATATCGGCCAGGAAGCGGTGGTGGTTGGCATGCAGGCCAATGTCACGCCCAAGGATCAGATCATCACCGCCTATCGCGATCATGGCCATATGCTGGCGACCGGCATGGACCCCAAGGGGGTGATGGCGGAACTCACCGGCCGCGCCACCGGCTATTCCAAGGGCACGGGCGGCTCCATGCACATGTTCAGCCGCGAAAAGAATTTCTATGGCGGCCATGGGATAGTGGGGGCGTGCGCGCCGCTCGGCACGGGGCTTGCCTTCGCCAACAAGTACCGCGGCGACAATTCGGTCTGTCTCACGTATTTCGGCGACGGCGCCGCCAACCAGGGCCAAGTCTATGAAAGCTTCAACATGGCCGAGCTATGGAAGTTGCCCGTGGTCTACATCATAGAGAACAATCAATATGCCATGGGCACCAGTGTCGCCCGTTCCAGTGCCGTGACCGACTTCTCCAAGCGGGGGGTCTCGTTCAATATTCCGGGCCTGGCGGTGGACGGGATGGACGTGGAAGCGGTGAAGACCGCCGGCGCCGAAGCCATCGCCCATGGCCGCAGCGGCAAGGGCCCGATCATCCTGGAAATGAAAACCTACCGCTATCGCGGTCATTCCATGTCGGATCCGGCCAAATATCGCACCCGCGAGGAAGTGACCGAGGTCCGCGAAAAACGCGACCCCATCGAACATTTCGGCCAGAAGCTGGTGGCGAACGCAGTGGTGAGCGAGAACGATCTCAAGATGATGGACAAGGACGTGCGCGCCGTCATCGCCCGGGCCGCGGAATTCGCCACCGAAAGTCCCGAGCCTGCCCCAGGCGAGCTCTACACCGATGTGCTCGCCTGATGGCCATGCAAATTCTGATGCCGGCGCTGTCGCCCACAATGGAAGAGGGCAAATTAGCCCGCTGGCTGGTGAGGGAGGGCGACAGCGTCAAGTCCGGAGACATCCTGGCCGAGATCGAGACCGACAAGGCCACCATGGAATTCGAGGCGGTGGATGAAGGCCGCATCGGCAAGATTCTGGTTCCGGAAGGAAGCGAAGGGGTGAAAGTCAATTCCCCCATCGCCACGCTGGTGACCGAGGGCGGCGAGGAAGGGGCCGCGCCACAAAGGGCGCCGGAGAAGACACCGGAGAAGACACCGGAGAAGACACCAGAGAAATCCCAGACCTCGCGAGAAGCCAAAAAGGACTCCGCGCTTCCGGCGGTTGCGGGCGGACGAAACCCGGTCGCCAACGACCGGGGCGGTTCGCCGGCCGAGCCTTTCATCGCGGCGGTCGGCGATCCCGAGCTTCCGGACGGGACCGAGATGGTGACCATGTCGGTGCGCGAAGCGCTGCGCGACGCAATGGCCGAGGAAATGCGCCGCGACCCGGACGTTTTGCTGTTGGGCGAGGAAGTGGCCCAGTATCAGGGCGCCTACAAGATCAGCCAGGGCCTGCTGGAGGAATTCGGCGAACGCCGCGTGATCGATACGCCGATCACCGAGCAAGGCTTCGCGGGACTTGGGGTGGGCGCGGGTTTCGCGGGCCTGAAGCCGGTGGTGGAGTTCATGACCTGGAATTTCGCCATGCAGGCGATGGACCAGGTGATCAATTCCGCCGCCAAGACGCGCTACATGTCCGGCGGCCAGATGAGCTGCCCCATCGTCGTCCGCGGCCCCAATGGCGCGGCGGCGCGCGTCGCCGCCCAGCACAGCCAGGACTATTCCGCCTGGTATGCGTCGGTGCCGGGGCTCAAG
>JBOHKF010000246.1:0-9355 GCA_050729015.1 Rhizomicrobium sp.
GTGGTGGTTCAGATTCTCGCAGGTCGCGTTGCGCAGCGCGATTTCTACGGACGCGATGACATTCATCAATGCCGCGCCCAGGCGAAGCGTTTCCTGATGCAGCTCGATTGCCTGCTCCGGAGAACCCGTCAGTGCGATGAGTTTCCTCAGCCTTTCAGGCGAGATTAACCGGGTCAGGGTTCCGATTTGGGCGGGGGCCAGAGGCATTGACGGGGGCCAGAGGCATTGAATTGTTAAGGTTCCAGCGCTACATTCCGCACCGAAAAGTCGGGATAAGATCGGCAGTCGCCCTCGGGCACAACGGATCCCCGGCTTCCCAATATAGAAGGCACCCTTCGGGGTGCCTTCTTTTTTACCTTAGAGCGAATTGCCCAGCGTTTAAAGGCGGTTCCCTGGGGTTCCCCAACCGTGCACGGGGCACGCGGCAGGCTTACGCGATAGTCGATATTTAAGAGACAGGACTCTAGCCGAACCGACCGGTGATGTAATCGGCGGTAAGCGGCGAACGCGGATTGGAGAACAGGCGCTCGGTCCGGCCGAACTCGATCAACGAGCCCAGGAACAGGAAGCCGGTATAGTCCGAGATCCGTGCCGCCTGCTGGAGGTTATGGGTCACGATCGCCACCGTCATATCCTGCTTCAGCTCGACGATGGTCGCCTCGAGTTTGGCGGTGGAGATCGGATCCAGCGCCGAGGACGGCTCGTCGAGCAGCAGAACCTCGGGCCGGAGGGCGACGCCGCGCGCCACACAGAGCCGCTGCTGCTGGCCGCCCGACAGCCCCAGGCCGGAGCGGTGCAGCGTGTCCTTCACCTCGTCCCAGAGCGCCGCGCGCCTCAGACTCTCCTCCACCCGCGCGTCGAGATCCGGCTTGCCCAGCGTCTCGTAGAGGCGCACCCCGAAGGCGACGTTATCGTAGACCGACATCGGGAATGGCGTGGGCTGCTGGAACACCATGCCGATGCGCGCGCGCAGCCGCGGCAGGTCGACGCGGGCGTTGAGGATGTTCTCGCCATCGAGGATGATCTCGCCCTCGGCCCGCTGGCCCGGATAGAGGGCATAGATGCGATTGATCGCCCGAAGCAGCGTGGACTTGCCTGAGCCCGACGGCCCCATCAGCGCGGTGACGGCATTGCGGGCGAACCGCATATCGATGGCGTGAAGCACCTGCGTCCGGCCATAAAAGAAGGCCAGATTTCTGGTCGCGATCTTCACCGGTTCGGGCGCCACCGGATCGACGAACCGCTCGAAAGCTTCGGGTTGAGGGCCGGCCCCCGGCATCAGCGAAGGCCCCCTGGCCGGGCGGGAAGGCGGGTTCATCCGTGGCGCGACTCCCGAGAGCAATTCCAGGAAAAGTGCGAAGCGGTTTTCCGTCGGGAATTGCGACCAGACAAATACTTGGAGCGGATCACCAACGGCGATCCGCTCTGACCAGAATGGCGACGATGATGTTGGTTGTCAGCACCGCGATCGCGATCAGGAGGGCGCCAACCCAGGCGAGGCGGCGCCAATCGTCATAGGCGCTAAGCGCGAAGTTGAAGATCGCGACCGGCAGATTGGCCACCGGCTTCAGGACGGCGAAGCTCAGGAACTGGTTGTTCAGGGCGGTGAAGAGCAACGGCGCGGTTTCACCCGAGATGCGCGCGAACGCCAGCAGCACCCCGGTGATTACGCCGCCGCCGGCGGCCTTCCACAGAATATGGCGGATCGTCACCGACAACGGCGCGCCCAGAGCCATGCCCGAATCCCGAAGCGCCCGGCTTTGCATCCTGAGCACGTCCTCGGTGGTGCCGGCGACGATCGGGACGGCCAGCAGCGCCAGCGCCAGGGCCCCCGCCAAGGCCGAAAAACCATGCAGGGGGCCGACCGCAATCTGATAGACGAACAGGCCGACCAGAATCGAGGGCGCCGACAGGAGCACGTCGTTGGCGAAGCGCACCAAATGGGCCAGCCGGCCACGGCCGCTGTATTCGGCAAGCCAGGTGCCGGCCAGGATGCCGACCATGGTCGCCATCGCCATCGCCGCCACGCAGAGGAAGAGGGAGCCGAGAATCGCGTTGCGCAGGCCGCCGGGCAGCCCCGGCGCGGGCGTGTCCAAGGTGAAGACTGCCAGATTGAGACCGCCGGCCCCGTTCTTCACCAGCGACGCCAGGATCGCCGCCAAGATGAGCAGCGCGGTAAGCGTCGCCAGCGTGCAAAGGACCACGAAGGCCCCGTTGGCGATACCCCGGCGGCGGCGGCGGTCGAAGATCCCCTCAAAAATCCCCTCGAAGATCATTGGCGCCTCACCCCCATTGCCTTCGGCCCAACAGCCCGCGGGCCAGCGCCAGCACCAGAAAAGTGATCACGAACAGGACAAAGCCCAGCGCCAGCAGAGCCGCGATATGCATTTCGCCGGTCGCCTCAGCGAATTCGTTGGCGATGGTGGAGGAAATGGTCGAGCCGGCGTCGAACATCCCGCGCGGAAACCGATGGGCGTTGCCGATCACGAAGGTCACCGCCATGGTCTCGCCCAGCGCGCGCCCAAGGCCCAGCATCGTCGCCCCGATCGCGCCTTTGCGGATGTAGGGAAGCGATACCGACCAGATCAACTCGAACGGCGTGCAGCCGATCCCGTAGGCGCTCTCGCGCAGTTTGACCGGCACCGCGAGAAGCAACGCGCGTAAGGTGGCGGCGATGTAGGGCAGGATCATGATCGCCAGGATGATGGCGGCGGTCATCATGCCCAGCCCGTTCCCCGCCCCGGAGAACAGCCTCCCCCAAACCGAGCCTGCAGGGGCCCACGCCATCAACGGAATCTCGACATATTTGGCGAACAAAGGCGTGAAGACGAACAGGCCCCACATGCCGTAGACGATGGACGGAATACCGGCCAAGAGGTCGATGGCGATGCCGATCGGGCGTCGGAGGGGGCGCGGGCAGAACTCGCTGAGGAATACGGCGACGCCGAAAGCGACCGGCAGCGCCAGCGCCAGGGCGAGGAATGCGGTGATCAGAGTGCCGGCGATGGGTCCGGCGCCGCCATAGACCTCGGTCACCGGATTCCACGCGGTGGACGTGAAGAAGCTGAGGCCGAATTTGGAAAAGGCCGGCCAGCCCCCCCAGGCGAGCATCATGCAGAGTCCCGAGAGAGCGCATAGCAGCATGGTTGCGGCGCCGGCGCAGGCGAATTTGAACAACGGCTCGATTGCCGCCCCTCGGGGGCGCGCGCGCTTTGCGAACGCCGCCGAACGGCTCGAAAGATTTGCCATTTAGAATACTCAACGAGTGCCGATCTGCCCCGGCACTCTTTCATAACGATAACCCGCTATTTCGAAACGTAGACCGGCTTTGCTTCGGGGCCGGCGATTTCCGACGCCCATGCCCGGCGGACCAGGGTCTTCACCCCGGCCGGCAAGGGGACATAGCCGAGCCCGGCGGCGAGACGATCGCCGTTTCGGTATGCCCAATCGAAGAATTTGAGCACGCCGGCCGCTCTCGCCGGGTCCGATTGGCGCTTATCCATCAGAATGAAGGTCGCTCCGGTGATCGGCCAGCTATTGGCGCCGGGCTGATCGAGGAGCAGCAGATAGAAGCCCGGCGCGTGCGACCAATCGGCAGCGGCGGCGGCGGCGGCGAACGACGCCGCGGTCGGTGCAATGAACCGGCCGTCATGGTTCTGCATCGATGCGTAGGCGAGGGTGCTCTGCGCGGCATAGGCGTATTCCACGTAGCCGATCGAGCCCGCGGTCTGGCGCACCATCGCCGCGACCCCATCGTTGCCCTTGCCGCCCTGGCCGGTGGGCCAAGCCACCCCGTCGCTGGCGCCGACTTTCTGCGCCCACGCCGGGCTGACCATGCCGAGATAGGAGGTGTAGAGGAACGTCGTGCCCGAGCCGTCGGCGCGATGCACCACCGAAATCGGCAGGTCCGGGAGCGCCACAGCGGGATTGAGCGCGTGGATCTCCGGAGCGGACCAGCGGGTGATGGCTCCCTGATAAATGGCGGCCAGGACCGGACCCGTCAGGTGCAGCAGGCCGGGCGTCACGCCAGGCAGATTCACCACCGGTACGACCCCACCGATGACGGTCGGGAACTGCATGAGCCCGTTCTTTTCGAGATCGTCCTGGCGCAAAGGCTTGTCCGACGCGCCGAAATCCACCGTCTTGCTTTCGATCTGCCTGATGCCGCCGCCCGACCCGATTGCCTGGTAGTTCAGCTCCGCTCCGCCGCCGGCCTTATAGGCTTGCGCCCATTTCTCGTAGATCGGCGCGGGGAAGGTCGCGCCCGCTCCGGAAATGTCGGCCCCCGCCGACGCGTTGGCTTGGCCGGACCGATGGCAACCGGCGAGCACGAGAGCGGCCACGCCGAGGGCACCGAGCGGGGCCCGGATTCTGTTCCACATCTCGGTTTCTCCTTTCGGGGCGCGGGCCGCGTCCCGATCTGTATCTTCCAATCCGGCGTCGCTATAATCGCGGTTCATCACAATTTGATGACACTGGTTGATGACACTGGTTGATGACATTGGTTGATGACATTGGAACCAACCCAACCCATCCGGAAACCGTCCTTGCCAGGGGCGAATCTGCGACATGGCTGAGATATCTTCGCGGGTTTCCGCACTCGCCCCGCCGTCGCCGGCATTGGCGGGCAGCCCGCAGGCGCTGTTCGCCGCGGCGATCGACGCAATGCCTGACGCGGTCCTGGTCTATTCGGCCGACCGTCCCGGACCGGGAGGGCTCACCATCGCCGCCAGCAACGCGTCGGCGCGGGAGCTATTTCACTTCCGCTCGGAGAGCAACCGACTGGTGGAGGCGCTGCGCCGACCGGAGATCCTGGAGACGGCCGAGGACACGCTACGGTCCGGGACGCCGCACGAGCTTGCCTATGAAGTGGGCGGGGCTCAGCCCCGATGCTGGCAGGCCTCGACCAGGGCTTTGCCGGCGATAGACACGCAGCCCTTTGCGCTATTGGTGCTTCGCGACGGGACCAAGGCTCGCCGCCTGGAGCGCGTCCGCGTCGACTTCCTGGCCAATTTGAGCCACGAACTGCGCACCCCACTCGCCTCTCTGACCGGCTTCATCGAGACGCTGCAAGGCCACGCCAAGGACGATCCCGCGGCCCGCGAGCGCTTCCTCTGCATCATGGCCGCCCAGGCCGACCGCATGCGACGGTTGGTCGACGATCTTCTCTCTCTCTCACGCATCGAGCTGAACGAGCACGTGCCGCCTTCGGGCCGATGCGACATCGGGCTTCTGGCGAAAGAGGTCGCCGACGGGTTGGTGCCGCTGCTCGCCGCCAAATCGGTCCGGATGGCCGTCGAAACCCCGCCCGCCGGACGGGCGGTGACCATCGCCGATCGCGACCAGATCGCTCAAGTGATCCAGAATCTGCTCGACAACGCCGTCAAATATTCCCCACCCTCCGGCGTCGTCTCGGTCGAACTGGCAGAGGATGCGCCGTTCGAGGGCGACGACATGCTCGCCGGCGGTGCCAGCGCCCACCAAGCCGGCGGTGGCCGGATGGCGCTGGTGTCGCCGGACCGGGCGCACGCAAGACGCTACATTCGCCTCACCGTGACCGACCGGGGCGCCGGCATCGCGCGCCAGCACCTGCCCAGGCTCAGCGAGCGATTCTATCGCACCCCAGGCCAAACCGGCCGCGAAACGCCGGGCACCGGGCTGGGGCTGGCAATCGTGAAGCATATCGTCACCCGCCACGGTGGCGGCCTGGTGGTCGAGAGCGCGCCGGGGCGCGGAACGATCTTCGTGGTTTATCTGCCCGTTACATCTGCCACGCCTGATCTGGCCATGCCCGATCCGGCCACGCCCGATCTGCCGGGCCCGGCCGGACACGTCACAAAACCTTCATAGAATCGTCACATCGTGTCGGCATTGGCCATACAGGCTGGGTCGGCATCGGCTAAAGGTCTGCCATGACCGAGCATACGCTCAAATTCTTCGGCGAGGAGCTGGACCGGCTTAAAGCCGAGATCGTCCGAATGGGCGGGCTGGCCGAGGCCCAACTCGCCGATTCCATTCGCGCGATCGCCAGGCGCGACGGTGCCCTGGCCGAGATGGTGGTCAGTCGCGACGAGCGGCTGGATACTCTCCAGCATGAGATCGAGCATCAGGCGATCCGCTTGATCGCCCTGCGCCAGCCGGTGGCGCAGGACCTGCGCCGCACCGTGGGGGCGCTGAAATTGAGCCTCGCGCTCGAGCGGGCCGGCGACTACGCCAAGAATATCGCCAAGCGTGCCCTGGTGATCGCCAAGACCGAGCCGATCACGCCCTTCACCCGCTCGATCGAGCGAATGGGCCAGTTGGTGGCCCAGCGGCTGAAGCAGGCGCTCGATGCCTATGCCGCGGGCGAGGTCGAAGCGGCGATGGCGGTCTGGAACCGCGACACCGACGTCGACGAGCATTATAACAGCCTGTTCCGCGAACTTTTGACTTACATGATGGGCGACCCGCGTACGATCGGCGTCTGCGCTCACTTGCTGTTCGTGGCCAAGAACCTGGAGCGCATCGGCGACTACGCCACGACCGTAGCCGAAATGGTGCGATACGAGGCGCTGGGCGAGGAGGTCGGCCGGCCGCGGCCGAAAGCGAGCAGCGACGAGGCCGTGGCCGCGGGAGATAAGCCGTGAGCGCCGAAATTCTGGTGGTCGAGGACGATGACGCCCTCGCCACCTTTCTGCAATACAACCTCGAGAAGGAAGGCTTTCGGCCACGGCTCGCCAGCGATGGCGAACAGGCGCTGCTGGCCGCCGAAGAGCGAGCACCCGACGTGATCATCCTCGACTGGATGCTGCCCAAAATATCCGGCATCGAGGTATGCCGGCGGCTGCGCCGCCGGCCGGAAACCCGCAACGTTCCGATCATCATGCTGACCGCCCGCGGCGAGGAGAGCGATCGGATCCGGGGACTGGAGACCGGCGCCGACGACTATGTGATCAAGCCCTTTTCCATTGCGGAGATGATCGCCCGCATCCGCGCGGTGTTACGCCGGATTCGTCCCGGCCTGGCCGCCGACCAACTGAAGCACGGCGATATCGTGCTGGATCGCCTCGCCCATCGGGTGCGCCGCGCCGGACGCGATATTCATCTGGGGCCGAGCGAATACCGGCTCCTGGAATATATGATGCAGCATCCCGGCCGGGTTTTCAGCCGCGAACAATTGCTGGACGCGGCGTGGGGTGCGGCGGTCTATGTCGAGATGCGCACCGTGGACGTCCATGTCGGCCGGCTGCGCCGGGCCCTGAATGCGCAAGGCCAAGCCGATCCGATTCGGACGGTGCGTTCGGCGGGGTACGCGATCGAGTAGCAGCCGGGAGACGGTCGGCGGCGGCGACCTTCACGCCTTATCGATGAGAATGGGAAAACGATGGCGTGGAAGTATTGGCATTTGCCGGAAAACGCGATGCCGCCATCATGTGAAGTTCTTCCGCAGACTGCCAACGGCGATTGCAATAAGCTTGATTGCTTGGGGATTCCGGGCATAGTCCCCGTGTCCGCCGTGGGAGTATGGAACTGATAGGTCGCGGGGAAGGATTGATCGGGCTAAGCCGGAAGCGGTCGAGGGGCGCGCGGTTCATCGTCGCGTTGATCGCCCTCCTTACCTTCACGCTCCAGACCTATGTGGTCCAGACCCACATCCATACCCCTAGTTTCGAGTTCAGCGGCTTTGGCCAGGTCAACCATCCATCGCCTCTTGACAACAAGGACAATCCCGACAATTGCCCCATCTGCCAGGCCTTCGCGACGGCCGGTTTCTTTGTCACCCCCGCGCTGGTCATCCTGGCGCTGGCGCTGTCGTTCATCGGCGCGTCACGCTTCGTAGCGCTCAAGACCACCGCCGGGCCGCTTCTGGCGCGCAACTGGCAAAGCCGCGCTCCTCCCAAACCCTAACCCGATCAGAAACTAGCCGGCGCCAAGCCGCCTTGCAGGCGGTGGCGCGCCCCTCGTTCGCGCTTTCAGTCCAGGGCGCGAGCCTCTCTTATTCGGAGTTTGGTTCATGTTTCGGCAAAACTTGCTGGCTAGCGCCAGCATCCTTTTCCTCGGTTCGTCACTTTCCGCCACCGCACAGATCGCGTCGCAATCTGCGCCGGAAACCGTGACCGTGACCGCGCAAGCGCTGGAAAACGCCCGGGTCGGCATCCAGACCCAGGTTGGCGCCTCGACCTACACGATCACCGCCCAGGACATCCAGAATCTGCCGGGCGGCGAAAACAGCGAGCTTAATTCCGTGATCCTGCAGATGCCCGGCGTGGCCCAGGATTCCTTCGGCCAACTTCATATCCGCGGCGAGCATGGCGCGATTCAATACCGCATCGACGGCATCATTTTGCCGGAAGGCATATCGGTGTTCGGCCAGACGCTGGACCCCCGTCTGGCGGACTCGGTGCAGTTGCTTACCGGCGCGCTTCCCGCCGAATATGGCCTGGACACCGCCGGCGTGGTGAACATCCAGACCAAGACCGGCCTGTTTGATTCCGGCGGCCACCTCTCGATCTATGGCGGCAGCCACAACACGCTGGAACCCAGCTTCGATTATGGCGGCTCGACGGGCAGCTTCAATTACTTCGTCACCGGCGATTACAACGCGAACTCCCTAGGCATCGAATCGCCCGACCGCAACCACACGCCGCTGCACGACCGCACCAAGCAGTGGCACGGCTTTGCGTTCCTGGAAGACATTCTCGACCAGAACAGCAGCCTGACCACGATCCTGGGCACCTCGAACGACATGTTCCAGATTCCCAACCAGCCGGGACTTCAGCCCGCCGGCATCGGCGGCATTGTCGGTCTGGGTCCCCTCGATCCCTCAGGTTCGGGCAACTACCTGTTGCAAGCGAACGGACAAACCGGATTTCCCTCAGAGCAATTGGACGAGCGCCAGCGCGAGATCACCGATTATGGAACCGTGAGCTACCTGCGCAGCCAGGGGCCCCTGGATTTCAGCCTGTCGGTGTTCGGGCGCTACTCCAGCCTGTTCTTCACGCCAGGCAACAATGCGGGCGACATTCTTTATAACGGCGTCGCCGAGAGCGCCTACAAGCGCGATGTGGCCTACGGCACGCAGGACGAAGGTGCCTGGCATCTGGGCCCGCACACCGTGCGTTTCGGTTTTATTTATGAGTCCGACGACGTATCGAGCGACACCTCGTCGCTGGTCTTGCCCACCGCAGCCGGCGGTCGGGGCAATCCCAACCCGCTCTGCACCGACCCGACGCAAACCTGCCAGACCTCGGATGTGCCGCAGGGCATCGTCGACAATGGCTCCAAGCATGCCTGGACCTTGAGCCTTTATGCCCAGGACGAATGGAAGCTGTTGTCGGACCTGACGGTGAATTACGGCGTGCGCTATGACCGGTAC
>JBOHKF010000247.1:0-2086 GCA_050729015.1 Rhizomicrobium sp.
GTAGAGGCGCAACTCGGATCGGGCGGCAATTTCGCGATGATCGCCCACCAATTCAGCCAGTCGCCGTCGGCGGCGGCGGGCGGCGACATCGGCTGGGTGCATGATGGCCAGTTGGCGCCGGAGTTGAGCGCCGCCCTCACCAAGATGACGGCAGGCAGCGTTTCTCCGCCCATCCGTTCCATCGGCGGCTATTACATTCTGGCTTTGCGCGCCCGCCAGGCGCCCCTCGGCACCAGGATCGCCACCATTAAGCAGGCCGCCGTCGGGCCCGACAGCGTGCTGCCCTTGGCGCGGCTTCTGCTTCCCTTGGGCAGCACCCCCACCAAGGACGCAATCCAAAGCGCGGCCAAGATCGCCGACAATATCCGCGCCGGCTTCACCGGTTGCGAGATGTTGTCGAAGGTACCGGAGAAGCTCAAAGGGGCGGTCTATACCGATCTCGGCAACATGCGGGTTGGCGATCTCAACCCGGAAATCCAAAAGGCCCTGTCCGGCACGCCCTCCGGCGAAATGGCAGCGCCGTTGATGTCCGATGTCGGCATGGAACTGATCGCGCGCTGCGATAGGAAGATCGTGATTGAGACGGCTTATAAGATGCCCACGCGCGACCAGGTGGAGAATACCCTGTTCGATCAGCAGATCTCTGCCATGGCCCGTCGTTATATACGCGACCTGAGACGCGGCGTGGATGTCGAGGTCCGTTAACCGGAGGGAGCGGCTCTATTGAAATCGGGGGCGCCGATTCTCATCACCATGGGCGAGCCTTCCGGTATCGGACCCGAGATTGCGCTTGCCGCATTCGACGCCCTTGGCGGATGGGTCGGCAAGCATCCCCTCAAGCTGGTGGGCGACAAGGACATTTTCGCGGGCGCAAAAGCCGCCCTGATCGAGACCGGCGGCAGAGTCAAGGCAAGACCCGGGGCGCCCGAGCCCGCAAATGCGGCTTCGGTGATCGAGGCCATCACCCTGGCGGCCATGGCGTGTCTTGCCGGCGAAGCCGCGGCGATGGTGACGGCGCCCATCCACAAGAAGGTACTCATGGACGCCGGCTTCGCCTACCCCGGTCACACGGAATATCTCGGCTTCCTCACCCAGGCGCCGCGTCCCGTGATGATGCTGGCCAGCGGCAAATTGCGGGTCGTGCCGCTGACCGTTCACCTGCCGCTCAAGGACGTGCCGTCTGCCATCGACAAGGAGTCCATTGTCGAGACTGCGGAAATCGTCCTTCGGGCCCTGGACCACGACTTTGCCTTGACCTTCCCGCGGCTCGCCATCGCCGGCCTCAATCCCCACGCCGGCGAAGAAGGCAGGTTGGGCGGCGAAGAAGTGGCGACGCTCGTCCCGGCGGCGGAAGAACTGAGAAGGCGCGGCCATCGGGTGCTGGGGCCGCTGTCCGCCGACACCCTGTTTCATGACGAGGCGCGCAAGAATTACGATGCCGTCCTCACCATGTATCACGACCAGGGGCTGATTCCGATCAAGACGCTTTCCTTCTGGGATGGCGTGAATGTGAGTTTGGGCCTTCCCATCGTGCGCACCTCCCCCGATCACGGCACCGCCTTCGATATCGCAGGCCTTGGCAAAGCCGATCCCCGCAGCATGGTCGCCGCCATTCGCATGGCCGGGAACATCGCCGATGCGCGGGCGAAAGCGAAGTGACGCAAGCGCTGCCTCCCCTTAAGCAGGTGATTGCGGCACATGGCCTTAAGCCCAGGAAATCGCTGGGGCAGAATTTCCTCTTGGACCTCAATCTCACCGGACGGATTGCGCGGGCCGCCGGCGCCGGCCTTGGCGGTACCTTTTACGAAGTTGGACCGGGTCCCGGCGGCCTCACGCGCGCGCTCATCGATGAGGGCGCCGTGAAGGTGGTGGTGGTCGAACGCGACCCGCGTTGTCTTCCGGCGCTGGAAGCCATCAAAACCGCCTATCCCGGCAGGCTCGATATCATCGCCGCCGATGCGCTCGGCGTGAATGAACGTGCCATTCTTCCCTCCCGCACCAGGGTGGCCGCCAATCTGCCCTACAATGTGGGAACCGCCCTTTTGCTCAAGTGGCTCACCGCCGAGCCCTGGCCGCCATGGTGGGA
>JBOHKF010000248.1:0-4153 GCA_050729015.1 Rhizomicrobium sp.
ATCGGCGCCCGTGTTAGTCGCCAGCGGTCGGCGCCCGATCATCGCCAGACGGCTTGTTGTTTTGGCGTTCCCTGAACGCGCCGGAGGCTTGAAGCGGAAGTCGCGGTCGGACGGCGTTTTGCCTGCGCGGGATGGCGTAGACGCGTTCTTCGCCCAGCATGAAGGCATGAAAGTGCGGCCCGAAGAGCGACGCGATGGCCGGCTCGCCCACATCCAGCCCACCCGCATAAGCGCCGAAAGCGGGAAGAATGATTCGCCCGGCATCGGCGGCGAAGCAGCGCCGCCTCACGCTTCGCCCGTATTTGGCGATTCCCGCTGAGGGGTGAAGATGACCGGCCACTTCACCGGCTGCGGCCTCAGCCGCCGGCTGATGACGGAAGCAAAGTCCGCACTCGCGCCATTCGGTCATCACCGCGCCGGAAAGCCAGGAGGGCGGCCGGGGATCATGATTGCCCGCAATCCAGATGAAGGCGTGGGCCTGGCAGAGCCCTGCCAGCATCGCCCGCTCGTCTGCGCCCAATCGTTCGGCCGCCGCGGGATCGTGGAAGGAATCGCCCAGCGCGATCACGCGGGCGGGCTGGCGCCGCGCAATCGCCTCGGCCATCCTGCCGAGCGTGGCGCGACTGTCGTAGGGCGGCAGGAATTGGCCGCCGCGGGCGTAGGAGCTGCCTTTTTCGAGATGGAGGTCGGCGAAAACCAGGGTACGGGCGGCAGGCCAGAACAGAGCGCCGGACTTGTCCAGCACCAGACTTTCGCCATTCACCTCGACCCAAAGATCAGTCCACACACATCGCATCCGCTATCAGCGCGTCCTCGTGTTCGCGCAAGATTTCTTCGTCCACTTCCCCCCGCCCAACCATCTCGCGGGAAATTTCCAGGAGCGCCGGAACCGCCAATGGCGACACCCGGTCGAGCGTCCTGGTTACGATTCGCCCCTTGATGCGCTTCAGCATATCCGACAGCCGGGCGATGTCGAGAAGACCGGTTCCCGCATCCGCATAGGTTGCGCGCAGAAGAACATGGTCGGGCTCGTGCGCCCGTAGCACGTCGTAGATCAGGTCGGAGGAAAAAGTCACTTGCCGGCCGCTCTTTTCCCGGCCGGGGTGCTTGCGTTCGATCAAACCCGCGATGATGGCGCAGTTGCGGAAGGTGCGTTTGTAAAGATTGCTTTCGGCCAGCCATGCGTCGAGATCGTCGCCCAGCATATCCGCGTCGAACAACCTCCCGGCACTCACCTGCGCCATGTCGCGCGCCGCCCAGGCGGCCAGCGCGTATTCATTGGCGACGAAGCCCAGGGGCCGCAACCCGCTCCGCTCCAGTCTGCGCGTGATGAGCATCCCCAAAGTCTGGTGCGCGAGCCTTCCTTCGAAAGGATAACAGACCAGATAATGGCGCGAGAAGCGGGGAAAGAACTCCACCAAAAGCTGGCCGGGCGCGGGAAGGACGCTGCGCCATTGCTGGATTCGCAGCCACTCCTCCACCGGCTCGGGCAGATTGCGCCAGCGCTCGGGCTGGGACACCATTTCGCGCACCCTTTGGGCCAGAAAAGTCGAGAGCGGGAATTTCCCGCCATTGTAGCTGGGGATGTGCGCCTGGCTGTCCTCGGCGCGCGACACATAGGCGGCATTTTCGCGCAAGCCCTCGAAGCGCAGCACAAGACCTGCGAACACAAAGGTATCGCCCGGCGACAATTGCTCGATGAAATATTCCTCGAGCTGGCCCAGGCGCCGGCCGCCCTGGCCCGAGGGCTTTGCCCTCCCCTGGAGCCGGATCTCCACCATCGGATCTTCGACGATGACGCCGGCATTGAGCCGATAGGTCTCAGCCAGGCGCGGATTCGCCAATCGCCAGCGGCCGTCAGGCAATTGCCTCAGCCGCGCAAACCGCTCGTAGCTCTTGAGGGCATAGCCGCCGGTCGCGGCAAAATTCAAGGCGGCGTCGAAATCCGCACGGCCGAGCGACGCATAAGGCGCGGCCGAGCGCACCTCGCGGTAAAGCGCGTCGGCTTCGAACGGCCCCGCCACGGCCATGCCCCAGATATGCTGGCAAAGCACGTCCAGGCTCCCCTGCTTGAGGCGCTCGCCATCCAGTTCGCCCGCCAGCACCGCATCGCGGGCGGCGTGGCATTCCAGGACTTCGAAGCGGTTGGCGGGCACCAGAAGCGCCTTGCTGGGTTCGTCGAGGCGGTGATTGGCGCGGCCGATGCGCTGCACCAACCGCGCCGCTCCTTTGGGGGCGCCGATGCAGATCACCTTGTCTACCGCGCCCCAGTCGATGCCCAAATCGAGGGTTGAGGTCGAGACCACCGCTCTCAGCCTGCCCTTGGTCATGGCCGCTTCCACCTTGCGGCGCTGTTCCGGCGCCAGGCTTCCATGATGAAGGGCAATGGGCCAATTCTCGTCGTTCAGCCGCCACAATTCCTGGAACGTCCGCTCGGCCTGGCTTCGGGTATTGACAAAGATCAGGGCCGTCCGGGATTCGCCGATTGCCTTCATCACGTCCGTCATGGCGTGGCGCGCCAGATGACCCGCCCAGGGCACATAGGAATCCGATGCACTGATGGCGATCTCGGGCGTGGCGCCGCTTGCCGACTGCACCAATTCGGCGAGTGTTTCTCCCGCCAGCGGCTGGGGCATGAGAAAGCGCTGCAATGGCCGGGGATCCGCAACCGTTGCCGACAGCCCGACCCGGCGATGACCGGGTGCCAGTCGTTGAAGGCGCGCCAGGCCCAAGGCAAGCAGATCCCCCCGCTTGGAATTGAACAGAGCATGAAGCTCATCCAGCACCACGGTCGAGAGCGTCTCGAACAGGTCCCTGCTTTTCGGGTGGGCCAAAAGCAACGCGAGTTGCTCGGGCGTGGTGAGAAGAAAATCGGGCGGGGCATGACGCTGGCGTTGGCGGCGGCCGGCGGGCGTGTCGCCGCTGCGCGTCTCCGCCGAGATATCCAGACCAATCTCGGCGATCGGGGTCTCAAGATTGCGAGCCACATCCACTGCGAGGGCCTTGAGCGGAGAGATATAGAGAGTGTGGAGATACCGGGCGCGCACCTTCCTGGGCCGTTCGGAAAGGGCGATCAGACTGGGAAGAAATCCCGCCAGTGTCTTGCCCCCGCCGGTCGGCGCCACCAGAAGCACGCTGGTGCCCTTTCGCGCGCATTCCAGAAGCGCCAATTGATGCGGCCGGGGCACCCAACGCCTGGCCGCGAACCAGTCTTGGAAACGGCGAGGCAGCATGATGGATTTATGGATGGTCCAGGCGCGCCGGGCGCCTGGCTTTTCTTATGAGGGAAGCAAATCGGAAAAGCCAGCGGCCCTTTTCGCCGGTTTCATGCGGTCAGGAATTCCACCGCGGCTTCACGCGTTTGCCGCGCACCCACCGCCGACATGTGGTCGCGGCCGGGCACGATTTTGGCAGAGCCGTGGGAAAATATGGCGGCAAGCGGGCCTGGCGCGCCCGCGACGGCATCCCGCTCGCCGCAGACCGCCAGAATGGGTATGTCAAACGTCTGCAATATTTGAGGCGGAAGCGAGGGTCCCATGGCACGCATGCAGGCGGCAAGCGCCTGGCGGTCCTTGCCTGGCTGGCCGGCGAAATCGCGAAACATGCGCGCCCGCGGGTCGGTCACGGCGTCCTTGTTCTCGATCAGAAGCCCATCGGCGATTCGGTCCCGCCACCGGGAATCGGAGGCGCCCGGACCATTGAGATAGGTCTCGCCCACGCCGGCCAACACCAGGCGGCCGATGCGGCCTTGAAATCGCCGCAGAAATCTCAGGCCGATCGCGCCGCCCATGGAATAGCCCACATAAAAGGCCCGCTCGATACCGGCGGCCGCCGACACCCCAGCGGACATCGAGGCGCTGCAGGCTGTCATGTCCGGCGCGCGCAAATCGCCAGGACCGCCGGTTCTGGCCGATCACTCCGCCGCCGAGCTGGGCGCCCTGGCCGCGCGGGCATGGGCGCTGACCAGCGCCGAGCAGTTCGGCGAGCTGGCCGGGCTGCTCGGCTGGCTGCTGCCAGGGCTCGAGGCCACGGCCGGGACCCCAGACGGCGGGCGGGCCGAGCTGCAGGAGCTGATAGCCGTCAGCTACCAGGCGTGCTCGGCCGCGCTGGCCAAGCTCGGCGAGCCCGAAGCCGCCTGGATCGCCGCCGACCG
>JBOHKF010000249.1:0-7605 GCA_050729015.1 Rhizomicrobium sp.
CGTCCGCCCTTCGGCAAGGATAAGAAACCCAAACGCGGCTATTACTATGGACGCTTGACGTTCGCCTTCTAGAAACGGATCGCCGTTTCCCCGCGTCGCGCCTAACCCGGAATTGCTTCGGGGCGGCGCTTGACTCCCAATACCTGTCGGTTCAAGGTAATGAGGGTTTTTACCGGGTGACCAGCGGTAGCGATGGCCAATCCCAGCTTCATGAACGGCGTGCCGGAGCTTCTGGTCCTGCGCACTCTCCAATCCGGCGAGATGTACGGCTATGAACTGGTTCAGGCCATCCGCGCCCGGACCAACCAGGCGATCAGTATCGGCGAAGGGGTGGTCTATCCCGCACTGCATGCCCTCGAAAGCGAAGGCATGCTGAAATCCCGCCGCAAGCCGGTGAACGGCCGCACCCGCATCTATTATGCGCTCACCCGCAAAGGCGAAAAGCATCTGGCCGGCCTGGTCCGGCACTGGCAGCACATCACCCACGCCATCGGCTTTGCCATCGGAGGAACCGCCCATGCCGCAGCCATGCTTTGACCGCCAATACCGACGTCTGTCGGAACGGTTGCTCCGTGCCGGCATCGCGCCCCGCCATGTCCGCCGCTATGGGCGCGAGCTTGGCGATCATTTCGACGATCTGGTGCGGGAGGAGAGGACGGGCGGCGCCGCCCGCGAACTTGCCGAGACCAAGGCGCTGGCCCGGCTGGGCAATGACGACGCCCTCGCCCAGGCCATGCTGTCGCGGCCCCAATTGCGCTCGCTCACCGCGCGCTATCCCTGGGCGGTGTTCGGCCTGGGGCCGGTGGTGGTGCTGGCGCTGAGCGTGGTGGGGGCGCTCTATCTCGAGATCTGGCTGCTCCATCACTCCGGCGGGTTGTTCACATATTGGACCGGGCGGCCGCCGGGGCCCGTCACGGCCAAATTGGCGACCCAGGTTTACACGGTTTACAACACCCTGGCCGTCACCATCGCGCCGCTTCTTTTCGCGTGGCTGTTCTATTGGCTGGGTTCGCGCCAACGGCTGCGCCCGGTCTGGATCGTCACCGGCGTCGTCCTCATCTGCGTCCTGGGCGGGGTTCAGGAGCTGGTGGTCTACGACAAGGGCTATGTGGGCGGCGGCGTGTTGTCGTTCCAGTCGGGGCTTCTCTATTTCGTCCCGCTCCCCAAAGGCAGTTGGCTTTATTCGGCCCATCCGCATTTCGTGGCCGAGATCGCCCACGCGGCGATGAACCTCGCCATCGCCGGCGGCGCCTGGTTTCTATCGGCGAAGTGGAAGGCTTCCCATCCCGGAATGGCGCTTTCGCCGACCGCGCGGACCTAAAGCCATGTCGCTTCGCGCTTTAAGCTTTGCGTTCTCGTTCGCGGTTTTGGCCGCGCTTCCGGCGGCCGCGCAGCCGGAAGCGGGCGCGTTCGCCAATGTCGAAGGCGGGCGCGTCTGGTACCAGACCTGCGGCACGGGCTCCAGAAACATGGTGCTGATCCATGACGGCACGCTGCATTCCGCGGCCTGGGACGATGTGTGGCCGATCTTCTGCAAAGACTTTCACGTCGTCCGCTATGACCGGCGCGGCTTCGGCCGTTCGCCGGTCGCGACGGCGCCCTATTCGAAAGTGGCCGATCTTGCCGCCGTGATGCATGCGGCGGGGATGGACCATGCCGTGATGGTTGGGGCCTCTGCCGGCGGCGGGCTCGCGGCGGATTTCACCTTGGCGCATCCGGACGCCGTGGACCGGCTGGTTCTGGTTGGGCCCGCCATTTCGGGTTTGCGATATTCCCAATATTTCGACCGGCGCGTGGCCGAGATGGGGCAGCATGTCCGGAAAGGCGACTTGGACGGCGCGCTGCGCGGCAGTTGGCTCTTTGCGCCGGGGCATGATGCGGCGCTCAACCGGGCGGTCGCGCTTCTTACGGCAAATCCCCAGGACCTGATGCATCGCGACATGGCGCGGCCGGCACCCACCGCCCTGCCGCTTCTGTCTTCGATCGAGGCGCCGACACTGGTCTTGATCGGCGATCACGACATCGCCGACAATGAGGGCGAGGCCGAGGTGGCCGAAGCGCTGATCCCGCACGCCTACCGGATCGTGGTGCGCGACGCCGGCCATTTGATGTTCATGGAGCGTCCCGAAATCTTCGCCCGGCTGGTCGAGCAATTCGTCGATGCGCGGTCTCACCCCGACCGGGAAGCATCGGTCCGGCGCTATGTCGAATCCCTGGAGAACGGCGCGCCCAATTATGACGAGATGGCCACCGCCCAGGCAGCTGAGGTGCGCCAGGAATTGCCCCAGCTGCTTCAATTCATAAAGTTCATGGGGGCGCTGAAATCCGTAAGCTACGAGCATGGCACCGAAGACGGCGCGGACGTCTATCTGGTGACGTTCGAGTATGGCCAGGCGGAATGGACCATCGGACCACTGTCACCGGACGGCAAGGTGCAAAAGCGCCAGGTTAATCCACTGTAGCTCCTTCCTTTAGGAGGAACGGGGTCCTTAAGATGGTCCATCGTGTGGATGTCATGCGCAAATTGATCTTCACGGCGTTACTCGGTCTCCCGGCTATCTCTCTGCCAGTTCATGCTGAGACGGAGCAGGGTCAGGGCTGGCCCGCAGACTGCAAGCTGGAGCGCGTGGCCCAAGTGCCGATGACACTTAAATCCGGTCATGTCACTGTGCCCGCCTCGGTAAACGGCAAAGACGTGACGCTGGGAATCGACACCGGCGGGCCTTTCTCCAGCCTCACGATGGCGGCATTCCACCGGCTCGGCCTCGTAGGGCGCCGGGACGATGTGCGGATCGGGGATCTTGAGTTGCACAGCGTGTTCATGGGGGTGATGGAGTCTTTTCCCGGTGTTGATGGCCTGATCGCGCCGGACATCTTGAACAGATACGATGCGGAGTTCGATTTCGGCGGCAACATATTCCGCCTGTTCGAACACCATGCTTGCGCCGATCACGCTATGTACTGGACCGGCTCCTACACCGTCATTCCATTCACGCTCACCAGGGACGGGCATGTGCGCGTGTCTGTGACGCTCGATGGCCAAAGCACCTATGCCATCCTTGATACCGGGGCTCCCATCTCGGTTCTCAGCATGCAGGACGCGAGCAGCATGTTCGGCCTCACGCCAGACAGCGTCGATATCGAAGCGGCAAAGAGGGTGGCAGGCCTTTGGAGCAGTGCATACTTGGCGCGCTATACATATGGCGTTTGGGACTATCCGTCCAAGTCGGTAAGTGCCTATACCTATCCGTTCAATACGATAACCATCGGCGGAATGTCGGTTGCCAATCCTCCGATAGAATTGACTCAGGGACGCAATTTTCTGGGCAATGATTTCGCGTCCTTACTGCTGGGCACCGATCTGCTGTCGCACTTCCATCTCTACATCGCCTATCGCGAGCGGAAGCTTTATATCACCGGTCCGCAGGTCCATTGAGCAGCAGCCCACGCTAAAGGTTGCTCGGTGCCAAAAGTGTAGCTCAAAATTGCGATTTTCTCTTCAAATAAATCCGAGGGGCAATTTTGATGGGTGCCAAAACTGTGCCTCGATTTGGAGATATACAGTATCCCCGCTCCCCAAGGGCACCTGGCTTTAATTCGCCCCATCCGCATTTCGTGGCCGAGATCGCCCGCGCCGCGCTTTGGGTTTTGCCTACCGGCTCGCCTATCTGCGCAAATCTCGAAACTCGCAAAATGGCAACGTCTTATCGACGCGGAGGAGATATTCGCTATTGCTCAAACGCTTTTGAACAAAATTTGGCGGGCCGCGACCGACGATGATAAGCACTATGTCTACGCTGTAGCCCTATGAAACCTGAGCCCATCGGAACCGGGCGGTATCGTCGGCCGCAAGGACACGACGTGCGCTGGATTCCCGTCGGTCAAGCTGGTAATTCCCGGCAATGGTCAAGGACCCTAACGCGCTTCCCACCGCGGTGAGGCGCTGGCCGATTATGCCAAGCGGTCGGGCGGCGACGTGCGGCATTTGACCCGGCAACTGAAATAGAGTGGGCTGAGGGACGTGCCCGATATCGTCCTCGCTCTCGTGCTGCTGTTGCTGATTGGCGGGGGCTGGTTGTTCCTTGCCGCAAATGCGAAGGCACCGGCCAGAGCGATGCGCTATGCGGCGGTAGGCGCGCTGGTGCTTCTGGGCATCATCCTCGCAATCGGTGGACGGGCTTTTTTAGACCTGCCGCTCGGCGCGCTGATCATCTGGCTGGCCCGCGGTTGGTTTGCGCACGGCTTCCCAGGACTGCGCCGGTTGAAGGCTTGGTTGGATGGCAAGCCAGGCCAGGCCGAGGCCTCGACGATCGAAACCCCTTGGCTGCGTGTGACACGCGATCTCGCGACCGGCGCTCTGGACGGCGCGGTTCTCGCGGGTCGGTTCCGGGGCGCGCGCTTGAGCCAGCTCAGCCTCGATCAGCTAGGTGCACTCTTGAACGAATGTGGAGCGTCGGACGCCCAATCGGCACGGCTCGTCGAAACCTATATCGATCGCCGGCGTGGCAACCGGCGAGAGCATGCAAGAGCGGACGATGAAGATGCCCGGCGCGGGTCAACGAATGGGGCTTTCATGACCGAAGCGGAGGCATGGCAGGTGCTGGGCCTCGAACCCGGCGCCAGCCGGGACGCCATTCGCGAAGCGCACCGCAACCTGATGATGAAGTTGCATCCCGACCATGGCGGCAGCAACTTTCTGGCCCGCCAGATCAACATCGCTCGAGATGTGCTGCTCCGGAATTCCAGGTGAACTTGCCGACCTGAGCGGCTTTCTGGTGCCGCCAATTTGCTGCGCAAACTTCATCGGGGGAGGGGTTTCATACCGGTTCCTGCGGGTGTCGTCGGCGCCGGTTGTCTGCTCATTTGCTCAAGCAGCGGCTGCAGCGCGGTGAACTCCGACCCAAAACCACTCCAGTCCCCGGCCTTCAGCTTCGCGATCGCGCTCTGATAACGATCGAGCGCTTGGTGCGCGGTAACCGAACCCGGCGCCGGCGCGGAAACCGCGGTGACACTACCCGTCGGCGCCGGCGTTGCCGAAGGCGTTTGGAAGAGGGCGGCGAGCGCCTCGGGCAGGGTCTGCTTCATGACGACGTGATCGCCGTAGGCCGCGATGACGCGCTTGAGTTCGGGTAATTGTCCGGTCTGGGCGCGCAAATAAAGCGGCGTCACATAAAGGATCGAGTTGCCAATCGGTACGACAAGCAGGTTCCCGCGAATAACCCGCGAGCCCATCTGATTCCACAACGATATCTGTTGGGAAATGTCGGTGGTCTGGTTGATGAGCGCTTCGATCTGGAACGGGCCGTAGACGAGTTTGTCCTTGGGAAACTCGTAGACGATCAGCTTGCCATAATTGGGAGGATCGCTGCGCGCGGCGAGCCAGGCGATCATGTTCTCACGCTGGCTGGGCACCATCGGAAGCATCAGAACGAACTCGGTTCGCGATTCATCGGGAAGGCGGATGTTGATATAATAGGGAGCCATCGACGTGTCGCCGGTATCGTCGCTGCTGGTCGGTTGACGCGGAAATTGCCAAAGGTCCTCCCGGTTGTAGAATACTTCCGGTGTGTCCATGTGATAAGCGCGATAAATCTGGGCCTGGAGCTGAAAAAAATCCTCCGGATAGCGGATGTGTTTCTGCAGGTCGGGCGGCATCGCCGCCAGCGGCTTGAACAAATCGGGGAAAACCCGCGCATAGGTTGCAATAATCGGGTCGGCCGGATCGCTGATGTAGAAGCTGACCGTTCCATTATAGGCGTCGATCACGACCTTCACGGCGTTGCGGATATAGTTGGTGGTGCCGTCGTCAATCGGCTTTGAGTAGGGAAACCAGCTGCTGACGGTGTAGGCATCCTGAATCCAAAACAGCCGTCCGCCGCTAATCACGACATAGGGATCGGAATCGAGGCGCAGAAACGGCGCAATCGCACGGACGCGCTCCTGGATATTGCGGCGGAACATGACGCGGCTCTCACCGGTGATGTACTCGCTGAGCAGGATATCGATGTCGCCGAAATACCAGGAGAACAACGTCCGTTTTGCGATGCCGCCAATCGGCACGCCACCCGTGCCGCGGTAGGTCGCATAGACATTCTTGTCACCCTTCGGATAATCGAACTCCGGCGTGCTGCTCTTGACGATCACATACGGGGCGGCACCCTCGCCAAAGTATATTCGCGGTTGTTGCACCCGAGGTCCGCCAGTGGCGACCGGTGGAATATCCTGGAGGTAGAATTTGGGCAGTCCTTCCGGCGTGGTTTGCGTGACCGGGGACATCACCACCCCGTTGCCATGGGTAAAGAGGACATGGAGGTTGACCCAGGTCTGCGCATTCTCGGGTAATAGGGCGGGGTCGATCTCGCGTGCCGAGAGCATCACCTGCTGATACGAGTCGCCGAGCTGGTAGCGATCGATATCGGCGTCGTAGAACTTGTAGTAAGTCCTTATCTCTTGCAACTGCGCATAGGTGTCGAGCAGCGGCTGTTGGTCCCAGAGCCGGATATTGTCGATCGTCGCGCGATCGTTCTGCAACGATTGGGAGGTCAGGGTTTCGTTGGCCGGGAAGGGTTTGACAAGGATGTTGTCGAGCCGATAGGCCTCTCTGGTGAGCGAGATATTGCGCGCGATATACGGCGCCTCAAAGTTAAGTTCGTTCGGCTTGACATAAACCCGCTCGAACAGAGTGGTGAACAACGGTGAGATAATCAGCGCGCCGCCGAATACTACCGCCGCGGAAACGACGGGAATTTTAATGCTTTGGGCCCGCACATTTAGGAAGGAAGCGATCGCACTCGCAAGGCATAATGCGATAAGACCCCACAGAATCGGCAGTTCGACATGGACGTCGGTGTAGCTGGCACCGACGACGACCCCGTTATTCCCATAGAGGAGTTGATATCGTTCGAGCCAGAAGGCACTGGCTTGCGTCACGAAGAAGAGCCCGAGCAGCACCGAAGCATGCGCGATCGCCGCGGGAGCTATCCAACGGCGTTGATGGTCGAGTACGATCGCGCCATGTACCCAGTAGAGCCCAGCGGCGCATAACGCGCTCAATGCAAGTATCGACAAGATGTAGTTCTTGAACGCGAGATAGGCGGGGAGCGAAAAGAGATAAAAACTGAAATCGTTACCGAAAAGCGGATCGCTCTTGCCGAATGGGACTTGATAGAGAAATCGCAACCCGAGATTCCAGTTGCCGACTTCGCCCAGGGCGATCAGTGCCGCCAATATGATCGCCAGCGCGGCAATGAGGGACGACCAAGGAACGTGGCGATATAGCTGCTCAAGCCATTGGGTTTGGGATATGCCTTCCAGCGAACCCCACGAAGAGGCGACGTTACGAAAGTGCTGTCGGCGCCCGGAAATGCGATGGGCAAGTATTCCGTTCGCCCAAATGGCGATCGCGGAGATCGCGAATGTCGCGAGAAAAAGTCCAATTTTTGCGACAATGATCGTCCAATAGACGCCGACAAAGCCGACCGAGAAAAACCAATCCCAATTGACGAGAAGATTCGTCGCAAGGTCGAGGGCGATCAATATCGCCCCGACGGCAACGATGAAGGCTAGCGTAACCGTTGCCCTGGATGACAAGTTTCACCTCGATGC
>JBOHKF010000250.1:0-3561 GCA_050729015.1 Rhizomicrobium sp.
GGCTTGGGTCGGAAGCCGGAAAAATAGCGAACCTCCTCGGCAAGGTAGGGTTCGCGCTCGCCCATCACGGGCTCGAAATTCGCGCCGGCGAAAATCTCCGGTCCGCGGGCGGCCCAGCCGGGGGGCAGCAGGCCGGTGAATAAAATCCGGGGCTTGCTCACGCCGCCTTGGTCCCGGTCCGCTCGCGATAGACCAAATGCAGGTTGCGCACATAAACGACGAGTCCGCCCACCTGCGCCACCAGGAACGGCAGCCCCAACTGGCCCAGATGAACGGAATAAATCAGCGTGATGATGCCGCCGCCGATCGAGAGATACCAGAAGGTCACGGGTATCACGCTTCGCCCTTCCATCTCGCTCTTGAACAATTGCACGAAGAAGCGCGAACCGAACAGAATCTGGCCCACGAAGCCCAGCGCGATCCAGATATGTTCCGGCGTGAGCAAATACTGCATGTCACAACTCCTCTGTCCCCGCCCGGCCGCCATGTCGCCTGATCAGCCAACGCACCCCCATCAGGTCGCCGATGCCCGCCATCAGACGGCCGAGATTGGTATATTTCGAGCGACCACTGAGCCGCTCCCGGTGATGGACGGGTATGTAAGCCACGCTCCAGCCCTCGCGCCGGATGAGGGCAATTAGGTAGCGATGAAAATGATCGAAATAAGGGAGCTCCAAAAGGGCTTCGCGGCGAAACGCTTTGAGGCCGCAGCCCGTGTCGGCGGCGCCGTCTTTAAGAATGCTGTTCCTAATCCCGTTGGCAAGGCGCGAGGCCAGCCGCCGGCTTGGCTTGTCCCGACGCTTCACGCGCACGCCCGAGACCAGGCCCAGCGCCGGGTCCGAGCGCAGAAGCGCGAGCAGCTTGGGAATGTCGGCGGGGTCGTTCTGGCCATCGCCGTCCAGGGTCACCACCCATTCGCCGATGGCGCTGCGCACCCCCGTCCAGATGGCGCGGCTCTGGCCCAGGTTGCGGGCATGGCGCAAGGGGCGGAAATGCGGAATTTCGCTTTTGAGCTGCCGAAGCTCGGTCACCGTCGAATCGCTGGAGCCGTCATCCACGAAGAGGATTTCGTGAGACTCGCAGGAAAGTGCGGCCGCGATCTCGCGGGCGAGCCGGGCCACATTCCCCGCTTCGTCCTTGACCGGCACCACCACTGAAACCGTCATTTCCCCAAACGCGCGCCCAACGCCTTGCTATCATGCCCATCCACGATCCCGGCGGATCCCGGCGCTTATATATGTCCTTGCCTCGCGGAGGAAACAGGCGGCAGGGAGCACCCACCGGTGGGATCGCGGCCGTCCCGTTCCTCGCGAGGTTGGTCTGCGTCACACCGGCGCCCGTTCTCACCGTCTCGGGCATCGGCTTTACCGTCATCATGGGCGGCCTTGCCGCGCGTCACTGCGATGCGCTGGTTCTGGCCCATCTCTTCGATTATGCGGCAGGAAAGACTTTGGGGGTGACTCTCTATCGCGTGCGCCGGCCGGTCTTCGAGGTGCCGCCGCCGGAGTGAGTTTCCCAAAGAGGGCCGGTTGGCTAAACTCGGCGCTTCACCCTGGCAGGCAAGAGGCATGAGCGACGCGACGGTTCCCCTTTCGTCCAGGCTGGAACCCCGATTGCTGCGCACCAAGACCCTTCATCGGCTCGCCTATCCGTTGCTGGCGGTGTTCTGCCTGATGCTGTGGCTTCCCGGCATCCTGAGCCTGCCGCCGCTGGATCGCGACGAAAGCCGCTTCGCCCAGTCCTCCCGCCAGATGCTGGAAAGCGGCAATTTCGTGGATATCCGCTTTGGCCAAGTCCCCCGCTACAAGAAGCCCGTGGGCATCTATTGGATGCAGGCGGCAGCCACCGCCATCGCCGGCCATCTGGAAAATCCATCCAGCCTCGACCGGATCTGGACCTACCGGCTGCCATCGCTGATGGGCGGCATCGCCGCGGTCTGGCTCACCTTCTGGCTGGGGTCGGAATTTGGCGCCGATGTCGGGCTCGTGGCGGCGCTGCTCCTGGGATTTTCCGTGCTCGCGACCGCCGAAGCCATGATCGCCACCACGGACGCGGTGCTTCTTGCTTGCGTTACCGCGGTCCAAGGCGTGCTGTTGCGCCTCTATCGGGCGGGCGCCGAAGGGCGGCCTGTTTCCGCACGGCTGGTTTTATGGGGGTGGGCCGCATTCGCCATCGGCATTCTGGTCAAGGGACCGGTGGCGCCGGCTGTGGCACTGGTGACCGTCGCGGCTCTTCTCTTGTGGGACTGGCGCTCCAAGCGCGGGCCTTCGTGGTTTTGGCTCAAAGCAGTCAGGCCCTGGGCGGGGTCGGCTCTGGCGCTTCTGATCGTCGCGCCCTGGCTGATCGCCATATATCGGCAAAGCCAGGGCGCGTTCTTCCAGCAATCCCTGGGTAACGACTTCGCCGCCAAGCTGGCATCGGGCCAAGAAAGCCATGGCGCGCCTCCCGGCTATTATCTGATCACTTCCACGCTCGCCTTCTGGCCGGCAATCCTGTTCGTGCTTCCAGGGGTGGGACTTGCCATCACGCGCGCCAGGGAGCCCATGGTGCGCTTTCTTCTCGCCTGGGCCGGAGCGTCCTGGCTGATGTTCGAAGCCGTTCCCACCAAGCTTCCTCACTATGTACTTCCCGCCTATCCGGCGCTGGCGATTCTAGCCGCCCTTTGGGTGACCGGCGATGAAGCAACCCGAATCAAGCCGCATGGCTTCAACTGGCAGAAGCTTCTGAAAGGGGTTGCCATCGTCCAATACGCTGTCGGCCTCGCGGCCCTGTCGCTGGCGCCGGTTTTGCTCCCCAAGTTTTTTGGCGCAGGCCCGGCCATCAACTTGAGCGCCTATGCCCTGGTGGGCGGGCTTCTGGGGCTCTCGGCCCTGGTGATGCTGTTGCTGCGGGTTCGGCTCATGGCATGCGGGCTGGCCCTGCTCTCGTTCCTGATTCTGGCACCTCTGCTCACGGCCGGCGCCGGCCCCAGGCTCGGCCAATTCTGGGTCAGCCAGAAGCTGGCCGCGCTGGTCGCCAAAGACTCCAGGCCCGGCGACCCGGCGCCGATTCTCGCCGGTTATGAAGAGCCCAGCATGGTCTTCGCGCTGGGTAAGGACGTGAGTCTGACCGATGGCGGTGGCGCCGCCCGGCTGGGTTCGGAACGGGGCGGTCTGGCCCTTGTGGACGATCGCGAACTGCCGTTCTTCCTGGCGCGACTGGCCGAGCTCCAATCCGACGCGGTGGCCGTGGGTCAGGTGACGGGCTTCAATTATTCGCGGGGGCGGAGGGTTCACGTGACCGTCTATCGCGTCCGCAAGCTGATCTATGCTCCGGTGCCTGCGCATTGGGGACTGAACGTTCCTTGAGCGCGAGCACTCTTGACAACGCCGCTCGCTGATTAAATATCGTCGCCAGTCGTTCCGTCCGAATGATGGTCGAGCCACGGGGGCGCCGCAGGATGGGACCGTTAGGATCGCCACGCGCGCGACATGAGACAGTAGATGGCTCTCGAGATGGCGCGTGGTCGTGCGGTCAGGGCAGCCACGCGGGCCTTCCCTAAACATCAGGATGAAGGGGGTC
>JBOHKF010000251.1:0-3951 GCA_050729015.1 Rhizomicrobium sp.
GCATATCCTGACCGAGAAGGGGCGCGGCTACGCGCCCGCGGAGGCTAGCGCAGACCGACTGCATGCGGTGGCGCGCTTCGACCCCGCGACCGGCGTCCAGGCCAAAGGGGCGCCCAAGGCGCCCTCCTACACTCGCGTCTTCGCCGACGCCCTGGTCCAGGAGGCGGCGGAGGATCCGCGCGTCGTCGCCATCACGGCGGCCATGCCCTCCGGCACGGGGCTCGACATCTTTGAAAAGCGCTTCCCGCAGCGGACGTTCGACGTCGGCATCGCCGAGCAGCATGCCGTGACCTTTGCAGCCGGCCTAGCCACCGAAGGCTACAAACCGTTCTGCGCCATCTATTCGACCTTCCTGCAGCGCGCCTACGACCAGGTCGTGCATGACGTCGCCATCCAGTCGCTGCCGGTGCGATTTGCCATGGATAGAGCAGGGCTGGTGGGCGCGGATGGTCCCACGCATGCCGGCAGTTTCGACCTCGCCTATCTGGGGACGTTGCCGAATTTCGTCCTGATGGCCCCGGCGGACGAAGCCGAGTTGGTCCATATGATCGCGACCGCGGCTGGCATACACGACCGCCCCAGCGCAATCCGCTACCCGCGCGGCGAGGGTACGGGCGTTGTCCGGCCCGCAGAGGGCGTGCGTCTTCCGATCGGCAAAGGCCGCCTCATCCGCGAGGGCTCGTCCATCGCCATTCTCTCGTTGGGTGCACGGCTTGGCGAAACGCTGCTGGCGGCCGAGAAATTGTCAGCCTACGGGCTCTCTCCCACGATCGCCGATGCCCGTTTTGCCAAGCCGCTGGACACCGAATTGATCGATCGGCTCGCGCGCGAGCACGAGGTGCTGATCACCATCGAGGAGGGCGCGGTGGGCGGCTTCGCCAGCCATGTGATGCGGTTCCTGGCTTGGGAGGGCCTGCTCGAAAAAGGGCTCAAATTCCGGCCGATGACGCTTCCGGACCGGTTCCAGGACCACGACACGCCCGAGCGCATGTATGCAGAGGCGGGCCTTGATGCCGATGGCATCGTCAGGGCGGCCTTGGCGGCGTTGGGGCGCAGCAACGAAGTGCCGGTGGTCGGAAAAATCGCTTAGGAAATCATGACGCTCTGCCGCCATTTCGGCGCATGCGGCGGCTGCCGACTCCAGCATCTCGAGCCGGACGCCTATCGCTCCCACAAGCGGGACAGGGTGTTTGCGGCGCTGGCCGGTGCGGGACTGGAAAATGCGAAAATTGCAGACCTGCTCGCGGTACCGGAGAAAAGCCGGCGTCGCGCGGTGCTGAAATTCGGCAAGGAGGCGGGCCAAACGGTCGCCGGATTTCATGCCCCGGCCAGCCACCGGATCGTGGACATGCACGAATGCCTCGTTCTCAAGACTTCTCTCTTGAATCTGGCGAGCTGTCTGCGGACGGCTCTCGCGCGGCTTCTGGCGGAAGGCGAAAAAGCCGAAGTCCACGTTACCGAGACGGATGCGGGCCTGGATATGGCGTTCCGCTGGCGACGCGCGTTCACGCCGGTGCTCGCCAGAACTATTGCCGAGGCGTTTCCCGGGGCAGCCAGAATCGTCTTCAACGGCGAAATGCTCGCCCTACGGGCCACACCCGTGGTGCGACTTGGCGAAATTGCGATCATCCCGCCGCCCCATGCCTTCCTTCAGGCCACGCGCGAGGGTGAAGACACCCTACGGGCCCGGGTGCTCGCACTCACCCAAGGGGCCACAAGGATTGTTGACCTGTTTGCGGGCCTTGGCACTCTCACGCTCGCGCTCGCGCGCCAGGCAAAGGTTCATGCCGTGGAAGAAGACGGCCAGGCGCTCGGCGCGCTGGTACAGGCGGCGCGTAACGCCTCCGGCCTCAAGCCCATCACGACGGAAAGACGCGACCTGTTCAAAAGGCCGCTTTCAGCGCCGGAACTGGAGGCATTCGATGCCGTGGTCCTGGACCCGCCACGCGCCGGGGCTCTCGCCCAAATCAAAAAGCTGGCTTCGTCGAAGACCCGCCGCATCGCCTATGTCTCATGCGACGCTGCAAGTTTCGCGCGCGACGCCGGCATCCTGGTCGAGGCGGGCTTCCAAATGGGTGAGGTGACACCGGTGGATCAGTTTCTCTATTCCGACCATATCGAACTCGTTGCCGGATTCGCGCGCCAGATTGGATCGCCGTTTCATCGAATTGGCGATCCCATCTGAGCACGTGTTTGGTCGCAATTTCCGGCGGAAAGCCGCTTCGCACCTTTCACGGCCTTGCTCTAACCAACCTGTCCCCGGTGCCTGAGCGCCTGGTCCGCCAGCACCAGCGCCATCATCGCTTCACCCACCGGCACGGCGCGAATTCCCACGCAAGGGTCGTGGCGCCCTTTGGTGACGATCTCCGTCTCCCGGCCCAGGCGGTCAATGGTGCGGCGGGGCAAAAGAATAGACGAGGTGGGCTTGACCGCAAACCGGGCCACGATGGGTTGGCCCGTGGAAATTCCCCCCAGGATGCCTCCCGCATGGTTGGAAAGGAATATCGGCTTGCCGTCATTGCCGATGCGCATTTCATCGGCATTTTCTTCGCCGCTCAGGGCGGCGGTGGCAAAGCCGTCGCCGATCTCCACGCCCTTGACCGCATTGATGCTCATCAAGGCACTGGCCAATTCATTGTCCAATTTCCCATAGACGGGAGCGCCCAGTCCGGCCGGAATCCCCTCCGCCACCACCTCGACCAGGGCTCCCACCGAGGAACCTCGCTTGCGTACGGCTTCGAGATATTCCGCCCACAGGAGAACCGCCCCGGCGTCGGGGCAGAAGAGAGGATTGTTGGCGGTCTCTTCCCAATTCCAGCGCGACCGCTCGATGCCGTGGACGCCGATTGCCACCAGCGCGCCGCGGATGATCACCCGGCCGTAAAGCTTGTTTAGAACCTTGCGCGCGACGGCTCCCGCCGCCACCCGCATTGCCGTTTCCCGCGCCGATTGGCGTCCGCCGCCGCGGTAGTCCCTGAAGCCGTATTTGGCGTCATAGGTGTAGTCGGCATGGCCGGGGCGGTATTTGTCGCGGATCTCGGAATAATCCTTGGCGCGCTGGTCCACATTCTCGATTGCCAGAGCGATGGGCGTCCCGGTGGTCAGCGGCTCTTCCATGCGCTCGTCCTGAAATACTCCGGAAAGGATTCGCACCTGGTCTGGCTCCTGCCGCTGGCTCACGAATTTCGATTGACCGGGCCTTCGCCGCTCCAATTCCCGCTGGATGTCGGACTCGGCCAGCGGAATTCCCGGAGGGCAGCCATCCACCACGCAGCCGATCATGGGCCCGTGGCTTTCCCCAAAAGTGGTGAGGCGGAAAAGATGACCGAAGCTGTTGTGCGACATGGCGGGCCATGCTCTAGCCTATCGGCTTCGGGTCCGACAAGGCTGGGCCCACGCCGGCAAGCTGGACGACGGCATTGTCCTTGACCCGGAATACGACGCCTTGCGGCTCATTCAGTGCCGACATCCGGGGCGCATCGAGGCCGGCAACCAATCCTCTCAAGATTCGCGTGAAAGCCCCATGGCTGACGGCAAAGGTGTCGGCGTTGAGGCTCGCGATCCAGTCCGAAGCGCGGCTTGCGACCTCGGCGTAATTCTCGCCGCCTGGCACATGCACATTCCATTTGTCGGCGGCGCGTTCATCGAACAAGCGAGGATTGCGCGCTTTGGCCTCGGCAGCCGTCAACTGGTCCCAGTCGCCAAGGTCGATTTCCTGGATGCGGGGATCGGTGGCGTAGCCCCCCGGCGGAAGGTCGAGGGTCGCGCGGACGATCTCCATGGTGGTCAGGGCGCGGCGCAGCGGGCTCGAAACGAACGCCAGCCCGGGCTTTGACCCGACTTCGTTCCTGAGGGCGAGCCCGATGGCGCGCGCCTGGTCGCGGCCGCGCTCGGTCAGCGGCGTGTCCTGGCGACCGGAAAAGCGCCCCTCCCGGTTGGCTTCAGTCTCCC
>JBOHKF010000252.1:0-4599 GCA_050729015.1 Rhizomicrobium sp.
GTTGCGCACTCTGGGTCAAATCTAATGCCGGCGCGCCGAACGCCGAGCTCGTCGCCTTCCCGGGCCGCTTGGTTGGTCTGCGAGCGGCATTGATTTCCAGAAAACGCCGGATTTCACAAATTTCACGGCCGCATGGATTGGAATCTGACGGCGGAACTGTGCAAAGAGTTCCCGAAGACGCTCTCCACGCAACTTTCTCCGGGCTTTGGCGCGGAAAATTCGCGGCTTGTGATTGCTGGCATATTCGGTGCGGGTTCCCCTGTTTGCGGCCTTTTTGTCACAGGGAACTCGTTCGATGCGATGACGATGGAACTCCCGAATCGGAACTTGCGTTTTACGCGGCGAAGGGACCTTCAATCAGCAGGGCCTGAACAATGTCTGCGATCGGTCTGCCGCATGGCAAGGATTTCATCATATCGGCTTCCGCCGATTACCGTCACGACACGCTCGTGTTCGCGCGCATGCAGTCCCAGGCGCTGCGCGAATTGGAATGGGAAAATAGGCTGAAACCGCTCAAGTCGTGGAGTGCACTGCTCGCACGTTTCGCGATCGGAGCGGCGCTTCTGGCCGCAATCCTGGCTTTCGTCCTATAGACTCCGGGGGGAGTAAGCAGCGCCGGGCGGGAAGCGCCCGCCCGGCGTCTTTATCAAGCCGATTTGAGCGCGTGCTTGCGCAGATGCCCTGCCAGCGCCAATTCATCGAGACGCGTTTGCGCGCGGCGCGCCTCGATTTCCCTGAGGCGCTTGGCTTGCTGTTCGGCGGCGAATTCCAGAGCCTTCAGGTCCTGGAAGGCGCCGGCCAGTTCCGATTGGGCGCTTTCATATTCGCGCTCCATTTCCTTCAGCGTGTGGCGAAGATTCTGGCGCCTGGTTTCGACGGAGCGCAAGAAGGAGGGAAAGGCCAGCCGCCCGATATCGGATTCGCCGGCCCGCTGCTTCTCGCGCGCCACGTCCTCGTCCAGATCCCCGAGTTTACGCTCCAGGTTGGCCCGCATAACATCGATGGCAGAGATGCGCCGCTTGATTTCATCGACGCGGAACCGCTTCAATCTGAGCAGTGTGTCCGTTCGATTCATCCCCACTTGTTCCTTTCTCACGCGCCCACAATATCGGCCAGCGCCGCATAAGATTCACTTAATCCCGCCTGCTCGTCCTTCTTCTGTGCCAAAAAGGCCTCGAAGCGGCCATGAAGCGAGATGGCCCTGTCCACTTCAGGATTCGTGCCAGCCTTGTAGGCGCCCAGCCGGATGAGTTCCGCCATATCCTCGTAGAGCGTCATCGGTGCGCGGGCCCGGATGATTAGGCCTTGCTCGGCGTCGCTGTTGCAATTGGGCATGGCGCGGCTGACCGATTTCAGGACATTGACGGCGGGATACCGCCCCCGTTCCGCAATGGCACGATCGAGCACGATATGGCCATCCAAAATGCCGCGCACGGCGTCCGAAATCGGTTCATTATGGTCATCGCCCTCGACCAGCACGGTAAACAGGCCGGTGATGGAGCCCTTGCCGCAAACGCCGGGTCCTGCCCGCTCCAGAAGCCGCGGCAATTCTGCGAAGACCGTAGGCGTATAGCCCTTCGAGGTGGGCGGCTCGCCTGCGGAAAGCCCGATCTCGCGCTGCGCCATGGCAAAGCGCGTCACGGAATCCATCAACAGCAGGACATTCAGGCCCTGGTCGCGAAGCTGTTCGGCAACGACCATCGCTACAAACGCCGCTTGACGACGCACCAAGGGAGCCTCGTCGGAGGTAGCTGCCACGATCACGCTGCGCGCCAACCCCTCCTTGCCCAGATCGTCTTCGATGAACTCCTTGACCTCGCGGCCACGCTCGCCGATCAGGCCGATCACGATCGCGTCCGCATTCGAATTTCGCGCCAGCATGGCCAGAAGCGTGGATTTGCCGATGCCCGAGCCCGAAAAGATGCCCATGCGCTGGCCCCGGCAGCAACTGGTGAAAGCGTTGAGGGCGCGCACGCCGAGGTCGAGCTTGCCGCCCACCCGGTCACGCGCCGTGGCGAGCGGCGGGGCGGCCTTCAGGGGATAAGGCACGGATCCTTGCGGGAGCGGGCCAAGCCCATCCATCGGCTCGGCAAAGCCGTTCACAACCCGTCCCTGCCAGCCCTTTGCGGGGTAGATGGAAGCCGGCGCATTCTCGAAGTCGGCGCGCGCTCCCAGCGAAATGCCGTCCAGGGGACCCAAAGGCATCACCAGCGCCCGGCCATCGCGAAAGCCTACCACTTCACAGGAAATCCTGGCGCCATTTCCGAGGCTTAGGCGAACCCTGCCGCCCAGACTCACGGCCCCGGCGGCTCCCGTCACTTCCACCGCCAGGCCCTCAATGCGCGCCACGCGGCCAAATCGCGTCAAGGTGGGGAGAGCCTCGATATCTTTGAGCAAAGCACGCATTCTCGAATCTCTTGGCTGCGTTTTGGGGTCGCGAGAGACCGGCGATTGTGGCGGCCAAGGATTTAAGCGGGGGTAAACTTAACCAAGCGAATCAATGCCTATGGCGAGGGCGGAGCGGCCGAAAGGCTTAATCGGGGATTTCCCTTAAAGACGGCGTTAACCAATTGCGCTTACTGTCCGGCAACTGTTTAACCGTGCCGGCGGGCGACCAGGGACGAAGAGGGGCTCACATGCGCGTACTTTTGATTGAAGACGACAGCGCCATGGCCCGCAGCATCGAACTGATGCTGCGCAGCGAAGGCTTGAATGTCTACACCACCGATCTCGGCGAAGAAGGAATCGATCTGGGTAAGCTTTATGACTATGACATCATCGTCTTGGATCTGCAGCTTCCCGACTTGTCCGGCTTTGACGTTCTCAAGGCATTGCGGGTTGCCAAGATCCAGACGCCGGTCTTGATCCTATCCGGCAACGCCATCGTCGAAGCCAAGGTCAAGGCGCTAGGTTTCGGCGCCGACGACTACATGACCAAGCCGTTTCACAAGGACGAGCTGGTGGCCCGCATCCAAGCCGTGGTCCGCCGTTCCAAGGGCCACAGCCAGTCCGTGATCGTGACCGGCAAGCTCACCGTCAATCTCGACGCCAAGACGGTGGAAGTGGACGGCCAGCGCGTGCACCTGACCGGCAAGGAATATCAGATGCTGGAGCTGCTTTCCTTGCGCAAGGGCACCACGCTGACCAAGGAAATGTTCCTGAACCATCTCTATGGCGGGATGGACGAACCGGAACTCAAGATCATAGACGTCTTCATCTGCAAACTGCGCAAGAAGCTGGCGGCGGCGATTGACGGCGACAATTACATCGAGACGGTGTGGGGACGCGGCTATGTGCTGCGTGATCCCAGGGAGAGCGAGCCCGCCGTCGCCTGAACGGGCTGCGGGTAGCCGGCGGAAAGGCGCTTCCTGGAGTTGCTCTAGTTTATCCGGCAGGCCAGCATCTTGTCATCGAGAGCGGAGCCTATCAGCAGCAGCTTGCCGGCCACCGCGGCACTCGACGCCGCCCCGATCGCGCTTCCGTCATTGGCGAAGATCGTCTCGTAGCGGTCGGGCGCACCGGACCTGTCCAACGTGACCCGAAACACTTCGGACGGCGACGGCTTGGACGCGTCGTCTTGAAATTGGCGGTCACCCAGGAGACTGGGTCGCGCCGCAACGATGAGCCGTCCGTCCCGATCGGCAGAGATCATGTCCGGCCTTGCCGGCAGATCGAGCGAGCCGATTTCGGTCAGGGTCCCGAAAAAAGGCTCGCGCGAAAAGCCGATAATGCGCCGCTGGTTGGCGACCGAGACATAGAGATGGCCGCCATCCGCGGTGACGAATACGCCACTGGGAAATGTCAATCCTTGCAGCGAGATCCGGAAGCTGGTGCCGTTGAAGTAGAGAAGGTCGGAATGCGGCCAGAGAAGATAGTTCTCGGCGAAGCGGCCGGCCGCGCTTTTGGTGACATGGTCGTTGGTGACGTAAAAGCGGTCGGGCGCCGCCGCGGCCACGTCATGGGCACTCACCAGAAGGCCGCCGGCGACGTTGGAGCGAGGGGTGAGCTTTGGCGCGCCCCGCTCATAGGTGAGGCTAAAAATCTCCACCTCCTGAATGCCCGGGCGGGGGTGATTGACCGCCATCAAAACCTCCTGTCCGCCCGGCCCGTGAAGGAGGCTTATGCCCTGAAGGTGGGCATCCTTCGGCGTGCCGGACAGTCTTATGGGAGCCGCCGATCCGGGCGCACTGAGCTTCAGCGCGTAAAGCCCGTCACGCGGATCGGGACGGGCTGCCAAGGCCCGGCGATCGGTGGCGGCGACGATGATGGTGTCGTGGGGCGCGTCCACCGCGAAATCTCCCGGCCCTTCAAGCCCGGCAATCGCCCGGCACGGTCCTGGAGAGACGGGGTCCATCCCGGCAAACACGCCCGCCATCACGGTCCAGCGCAACCCGAAAAACAGCACAAGCACCAGGATCACGGCCAGCAAGGTCGCCGCCGATCTCGCCAGCGCTTGCCTCATTGCGCGGCCTCGGCCACGCCGAATTGCAGATCGGCCAGCCGGGCATAGAGGCCGCCCTGGCGCACCAACTCGCCGTGACTGCCTTCCGCCACCACCCGTCCCTGCTCCATCACCACGATGCGCTTGAGCTTCTGGAT
>JBOHKF010000253.1:0-6089 GCA_050729015.1 Rhizomicrobium sp.
ATATTCCCGCCGTCCACGGTGAGGACCGCGGCGGTGGTTTTGGTTGCAGTGGCAAGATAGACAAAGGCCTGCGCCACATCATCGGCGGTCACTTCCCGCTTCAGCAGATTGCCTGCCATGTAGTCGGCTTCGCTGATCCCGCGCGCCTTGGAGCGCGCGGCCACCATTTCGTCCGTCAAGAGTCGGGTGCGGACCCGGTCGGCATTGACGGCATTGCTGCGGATCCCGTCCTGGCCATGGTCCAAGGCATATTGCTTGACCAGGAAGAGGGTCGCGGCCTTGGGCAAGCCATAGGGTCCGAAATCCTTTCCCGGATTGACTGCCTGTTTGGAGGCGTTGAACAGCAGGCAACCATAGGTGTCCTGCGCCCGCATGATCTTCACCGCCTGCTGCGCCACGCTTTGATGCGCCCAGAAATTGAGTTCGAAGCTCTTGCGCAAAATTTCGTCATCCACCATGCCGATGGACCCGGCCCAGGCCGCGCCCGCGTTGGAGACCACAATATCCGCGCCCCCGAAAGCCCAGACCACCTGATCGAACGCTTTGGCGACACCGGCGCGATCGGTGACGTCGCACGCTACCGCCAGCGTCTTGCCGCCGATCGCCTGGGCGACCGCCTTTGCCGCCTCGGCGTCGCGGTCGAGAACCGCCACGTCCGCGCCTTCCCTCGCAAAGGCCCGCGCGGTGGCCGCACCGATACCCGAGCCGCCGCCGGTGATCACAGCGACCTGGCGAGCGAGCGGCTTCTCGGCTGCCTTGCCCAGCTTGGCCTGCTCCAGCGACCAATATTCCACTTCGAACATGTCGTATTCTCCGATCGAGCGGAATTCGCCGATGGCTTCCGCATCGCCAATGACGGCGATGGCGTTTTCGGCGATGTCCGCGGCGATGGTCGCGTCCTTGGCCGAGGCGCCCACGCCGAACAATCCCGCGCCCGGGACCAGGATCACCCGCGGCATCGGGTCCAGCTCTTTTCTCTTCAGGGGACTCCTGGCGTTATTGCTGGCAAAATAATCACGATAGCGCGCGATGAATCCTTCGACCGCCCGGCGCACCTCAGACCCCCATTCCAAGAGCCTGCCAGCTTCCGGGGCGGGCACGATGAGCGGCCAATTCTTGGTGCGGATGGTGTGATCGGGCGTCACCACCCCCTGCTGACTGTAGCGGGAAAGCGCAGCGCCATTCACATAGGCGAGGATTTGAGGGTTGCTTCGGAAGGCAAGAATCTGGCGCTTGGCAGTTCCGGCCTGGGCGTTCTTCTCGATGGCGACGGCACCACGCAGGATTGGCGCGATCTCCGGCACGCAGGCAAGCCGGCCGGGGAGCCCGGCTTGAACCAGGGGTTTTCGCTGCCGGGAGAGCCGCGCTTCCGCCATCGTCACAAATGCGATCATGCGCCCATACGCTTCGAGCGCCGTCGCCCCCACGGTGAAAATACCGTGTTGCAGAAGCACCAGACCCTGAACCTGGGGCGTGCGCTCGAACACATCCGCGACCGACTTGGCCAGAGCGAAGCCGGGAATGGTGTAGGGCACATAGGCGACACGGTCGCCATAGACTTCGCGCACCACCGTCTCGCCATCCGGCTGGTCGGTAAGAGCCAGCACCGCGGTCGCATGGGTGTGATCGATGAATTTGTGCGGCAGAAACGCGTGCAACAAAGTCTCGACCGAGGGATTGGGGGCTGCGGAATCGAGAAGATTGAGGCGCTGGAAATTCACCATCTCTTCGTCGGAGAGGCTGGCAAGGGCCCTGAGCTTTCTGAGCGGCGCAAGCCTCACGGCCGGCAGGCCTTCCGGCTCGATCGAGCCCATGTCCCATCCCGAGCCCTTGACGCAAAGGACTTCCACGACTTCGCCTAGGGTGTCCTTGACGTGGGTCTTGACGGATGTGTTGCCGCCGCCATGCAACACCAGCCTGGGATCCGATCCCAACAACCGGGTCGTATAGGTACGCAGGGCCAGATCGGCGTTCACGCCCTTGGGAGCGTAGCGGGTGACGAAATCCCGGCCTTCGGCGTCATTCCAGCGCGATTGCATGCCTTTGCTCTCTTGAGTTAGGCGGCCTGATCGGACCGGTCGAACACCCTTGCATCCGGTTTGAGGTGCATCATCATCGCCCGAACAAGGTGGCGAGCCCCTCTCTGCTGGCGGCGCAGACGCCGCGTTCGGTGATCAGACCCGTTACCAGCCGCGCCGGAGTGACGTCGAAACCGGGATTGGCGGCGGCGCTGCCGGGCGCGGCGATGGTCACGCTGGCGACTTGACCGCCCGGCAGGCGGCCGGTCATTTCCAGAACTTCGTCCTGGGGGCGCTCCTCGATCGGGATATCGCGGCCGCTCTCCAGCGTCCAGTCAATAGTGGAACTGGGCAGCGCCACGTAGAACGGCACATTGTTGTCCTTTGCCGCCAGCGCCTTCAGATAGGTGCCGATCTTGTTGGCCACATCGCCATTGGCGGCGACGCGATCGGTCCCCACGATTACCAGATCCACCAAGCCCACCTGCATGTAATGGCCGCCGGCATTGTCGGCCAGAATCGTATGGCGCACGCCATGGCCGCCCAACTCGAAGGCGGTGAGGCAAGCACCTTGCCCGCGCGGTCGCGTCTCGTCCACCCAGACATGCAAAGCGATGCCCGCCTCATGCGCGAGATAGATGGGCGCGAGCGCCGTGCCGTAATCCACCGTCGCCAGCCACCCCGCATTGCAATGGGTGAGGATATTGACCGTCTGGCCGGGCTTTCCGTCAGCGACCGTCGCGATCACGCGCAGGCCGTGTTGGCCAATGGCGCGGGACATGGCTACGTCCTCCTCGGCGATCGCCCCCGCTTCCCTCCAGGCGATTGCCGCCCGCTGGGCAGGGGGATGATTGAGCACCGCATCGCGCACCCGGCCGAGAGCCCGGCGGAGATTGATCGCAGTCGGTCGCGTCTCTGCCAGCCGGTCATGCGCGCTGGCGAGAGTCCGATCAAATGGGTCTTGGCGCATCGCCAGCGCCAGGCCGTAAGCCGCTACGACGCCGATCAGGGGGGCGCCGCGCGTCTGCATCGAGGAGATGGCACGGGCGGCTTCCTGCCAGGTGGCGAGCGTCAAGGTCACGAACTCGTGCGGCAGCCTGGTCTGGTCAATGATGCCGAAGGCGTCTTCGCCGATGGGCCAGACGGACCGGTAATGCCTGCCGCCGACGTTCACGTCCTAATGCCCTTCGAAGGAAACGAGGGTGTTCACCGGCTTTCCCAGGGCGCGGAGCTTGTCCGCACCACCCAAGGCCGGCAACTCGATGACGAAGGAACAACCGATGACATTGGCGCCGGCACGCTCCATCAGGCGGATGCCGGCACTGGCTGTGCCGCCGGTGGCGATCAGATCGTCCACCAGGAGAACGTGATCGCCGGGGCTGAGCGCGTCAATGTGGATCTCCACCCGGTCCTGGCCGTATTCCAGCGCATAGCTTTCCCCGATCACCGTGTAGGGCAACTTGCCCTTCTTGCGGATGGGCACAAAGCCGATGGAGAGCTGATGCGCAACCGCGCCTCCCAGAATGAAGCCGCGCGCTTCCAGCGCCGCCACCTTATCCACCCGCATGCCGGCATAAGGCTGTACCAATTCGTCAATGGCGCGGCGGAAGGCGCGCGCGTGGCCCAGAAGAGTGGTGATGTCGCGGAACATGATGCCCGGCTGCGGATAGTCGGGAATGGTGCGGATCACATCCTTGAAATCCATGCTGAACTCCTTCATGGGCGAAGCGTGGATGTCGCGAGCATGCGCATGGTTCACCCCTTCAAGATCCGCCCCGCCACGGCATCGAGCTTGGCGGCAAGAACGGGATCGCGCCGTTCCGGCGCGGTGACCACGGCCATGTCGAGCACCGTCTCCACGCCCAGGGGACAGGGCTCTCGTTCCGGGCCCAGCTTGGGCGCCGCCGCTATGATCAGCCGGCGGGCATTCTCGGCATTCTTCCGCATCATCCCGATCACGGCTTCGACCGTCACGTGGGCGTGGGTCTCGTGCCAGCAATCATAATCCGTCACCATCGCGACGATGGCGTAAGGCATCTCCGCCTCGCGGGCGAGCTTTGCTTCCGGCATGGCCGTCATACCGATCACGCTCAAGCCCCAGGAGCGATAAAGAAAGCTTTCGGCCCGCGTGGAAAACTGCGGACCCTCCATGCAAAGATAGGTGCCGCCTTCGAAAATGGCGATGCCCTCTTCGCGCGCCGCCAGCGCCAGGACTGAGGAAAGGCGCGGGCAGACCGGATGCGCCATCGGCACATGGGCGACGAAGCCAGGCCCGAAGAAGCTCTTTTCCCGCGCGAAAGTACGGTCAACGAACTGGTCCGCCAGCACGAACGTGCCGGGCGGCACGTCCTCGCGCAGCGAGCCGCAAGCCGAGACCGAAATCACGTCGGTGACGCCCAGCCGCTTCAAGGCATCGATATTGGCGCGGTAATTGATGCTGGTCGGGGTCTGGACATGGCCGCGGCCATGACGGGGCAGAAAGACCATCTCCACGCCCCGATAGCGGCCCGTGAGAATCTGGTCTGAGGGTTCCCCCCAGGGTGTCTTCACGGTCTGCCAGTGCGCATTCTCCAGCCCCGGGATTTCGTAGACGCCCGATCCGCCGATCACTCCAAGCACGGTCTTGGCCATGAAAAAGGGCGCTCGCTTTTCAAGTGAGGCGCCCTTTTAACACGAGACCGTCATGCGGCAAGCAAGCGCATGCTCAGTGAAGATCGGACCAAATTTTGCGGTAGCTGAAGAACAACAGGCCGGCCAGCACCAGGAGCACCACCAGGACGCCGAACCCCATGCGCTTGCGTTCTTCCATGTGGGGGTCCGAAGCCCAAGCCAGGAACGTGGCGACGTCGTGCGCTTCCTGGTCCACTGTGGCTTTGGTGCCGTCGGAATAGGTGACGAGGTTGTCCGTCAATGGCGGCGGCATGGAGATGTTCCAGCCCTCGAAATAGGGATTGTAATATTTCCCCGCCAGTACCTGAAAGCCTTGGGGCGGCTTCAAGTGAAAGCCGGTGACGATGGAATAGACATAGTGGGCGCCGCCTTCGCGCGCCTTCACGATCATGGAAAGATCGGGAGGAAGCGCGCCGCCGTTGTTGGCGCGGGCGGCCTCTTCATTCGGGAAAGGCGGAGGAAATTTGTCGGCGAGCGTTCCTGCCCGGGTCAGGGGATTGCCCTTGTCGTCGGTGGTTTCGCCTTTGTCGTTTGGTCCTGCGGGAATCTTGTAGCCGGCGGCAATCGCCTTGGCCTGGGCCTCGGTGAACCCGAGCCCCCCCGGCTCGTCCAGATCGTGGAAGGCGATATGGTCCAGGTTGTGGCAGGCGGAGCAGACCTCTTTGTAGACCTGGAAGCCGCGCTGCAGCGCCGCCTGGTCATAGGTGCCAAAGGGCCCTTCGAATGAGAAATGTACATCCTTGATCGGAAGGCGGTGGGTGTCGAGCGCGAGCGCCGGAACGGCGACAAGCGCGAGTGCCAGACCAAGGGGTAGAGCGATGCGCATCATAGAGATCACTCGGCGGGGGCCGCGGCGGGTCCGCCGAGGACGGATTGGGCGATTGTGACGGGGAGCTTCTTGGGCGTCTCGATCAGGCCCACGATCGGCATAATGATCCAGAAGAAGCTGAAATAATAAATGGTGCCGAGGCGTGCGATCCAGAGCAGCGGCACGCCGAACGCCATGGCGTCAACGCTTTGCGACCCGCAATAACCCAGGATCAGGCAATCCACCCCGAAGGCCCAGAAGAACTGCTTCATCAGGGGCCGGAAGCGGCAGGAGCGTACCCGCGAAGTGTCGAGCCAGGGAATGAAGACCAGGGTGAGGATCGAACTCGCCAGCACCAGCACGCCGACGAGTTTTTGCGGCACCGATCGCAACATTGCATAGAAAGGCAGCAGGTACCATTCCGGCACGATGTCGGGCGGCGTCACCAGGGGGTTGGCTTTGACGTAATTGTCCGGGTTGCCGAAGAAATTTGGCACATAGAAAACGAAAATCGCGAAGACGATGGCAAAGCAGGACAAATAGAACAGGTCCTTCGCCGTGTAATAGGGATGGAAGGGCACCGTGTCCTGGGG
>JBOHKF010000254.1:0-2951 GCA_050729015.1 Rhizomicrobium sp.
GAACAAGCGAACATGCCGTAGCCTTCGCGGTAATTTGCTATCGCCCAATGCGCCGCCGCCTTGGCCGTGGCGTAGGGGCTGCGCGGCCGGAACGGCGCGTTCTCATCGGCTGCCCCGTCGGTATTGCCGAAACACTCACTGGATCCGGAGCTGAAGACACGGGCAGGGTTTTCGCAGTAGCCGAAGAACTTCCAGCAGATTGAGAGTCCCGACCGCTATGCTTTCAAAAGTTTCCACCGGCTGGTTGAAGGACAAGCCCACAGAGGATTGGCCCGAGAGATTATAAACCTCATCCGGCACCAGCTGGTCGATCACGAACATAACGCTTCGAAAGTCCCTAAGCGCCATCGAGTGCAGTTGGACGCGATTGCGAATGCCAAGCGCCGCAAGCGCATGGAACGAATTTACCTCACAGTCCCTCGACGTGCCGTGGACCTCGTATTCCTTATCCAACAACAGGTTCGCCAGATAGGCACCATCCTGCCCGGAAATACCTATGACAAGCGCCTTCTTCTTCATTCCGGGATCATATTGCGCGCTTCCCGACGCCCAACGGCCCCTTTAACCAACGCACCGAATTTTATTCGGAAACATTCCTCGGAAAAATTTAGCGCGTTGGCTCGGCATACCGCCTGACCGGTGACGCCTGTGATTAAAGTAATTTTTTGACGCATTTCAAGCAGCCCCGACATTCGCCTAACGTAACCCGCCCTATCCGAAATACAAGCAGGCCCGGATGGTGCTTATTGCGAGCCCTCCACGCATCGAACACAGACATCAAAGATCGTTACTCACGCGCCCGATGCGCTACCTTTTTCCACGATTCCATTCCGCAGGTCGCGCATAATTCTTTGATAAAAGTCGAGGTTGTGCCAGCTCAGTAACATGGAAGCGATGATCTCGCCGGCCTTGACGGCGTGATGGAGATAGGCGCGGCTGAACCGGCGACATGCCGGGCAGGCGCAGCCCTCGTCCAGGGGTGTGGGATCGTCGGCAAAGCGGGCGTTCCTCAGGTTCAACGCTCCTTCCGGCGTAAACGCCTGGCCGTTGCGACCCGAGCGGGTCGGCAGCACGCAATCGAACATGTCCACGCCCCTCAAGACCGCGCCCACGATATCGGCCGGCTTTCCCACGCCCATCAGATAGCGCGGGCGGTCCGCCGGCAGATGCGGCACTACCGCTTCCAGCGTCTCGAACATCGCATTCTGTCCTTCGCCCACCGCCAGGCCGCCGATGGCGTAGCCGTCGAAACCGATCGCTTGCAGGTGTTCTGCCGAACGGATGCGAAGGTGCGGAAAAATTCCTCCCTGAACGATGCCGAAACAGGCCCGCCCCTCCTGCCCGCCGAACGCCGCCTTCGACCGCGCCGCCCAACGCATGGAAAGAGCAACCGAGGTTTCCATCTCCTGCTCGGTCACGCCGAAGGGCGGGCATTCGTCCAGCACCATTTGAATGTCCGAACCCAAAAGACCCTGGATTTCCATCGCCCGTTCCGGGGAAAGAAATTCCTCCCGCCCGTCAATATGCGACTGGAATTTCACGCCCTCCTCGCCGATCTTGCGAAGCCCGGCCAGCGACATCACCTGGAAGCCGCCCGAGTCGGTCAATATCGGGCCGTCCCAGCCCACGAATTTGTGCAGGCCCCCAAGCCGGGCGATCCGCTCGGCGCCGGGCCGCAGCATCAGGTGATAGGTATTTCCCAGAATTATTTCCGCGCCGGTTTGGCGCACGCTTTGCGGCAGCATCGCCTTGACGCTGCCCGCCGTGCCCACCGGCATGAACGCCGGCGTGCAAACCGCGCCCCGCGGCGTGCGCAAGATGCCGGCGCGCGCGGCCCCGTCCGTGGCCAGCACCGCGAAACCAAATCCGCTCATCCGGTCCTGATCAGAAGACAGGCATCGCCGTAGGAATAGAAGCGATAGCCCCGGGAAACGGCTTCCCCATAGGCGGCCTTCATCACCTTCAGGCTCATGAAGGCGCTCACCAGCATGAAGAGTGTCGAACGCGGCAAATGGAAATTGGTGAGGAGGTTGTCCGCCGCCCGAAAGCGATAGCCGGGGGTGATGAAGATGTCCGTTTCGCCATCGAAGCCGCCGATCGTGCCATCCGGCGCGCAGGCGCTTTCCAGGGTGCGCAGGACGGTGGTGCCGACGGCGGTTATGCGCCTATCTTGGCGGTGCGCCGCGTTCAGCCTTGCCGCCGTCGTTTGGGTCAAGACCGCCCGTTCGGGGTGCATGTGATGCTGTTCCGTATCCTCGGCGCTCACCGGCAGAAAAGTGCCCAGCCCCACATGCAGGGTAAGCGATTGCCTCACGACACCGCCTTCCTCCAGGGCGGAGGTCAATTCCGGCGTGAAGTGAAGTCCCGCGGTGGGGGCGGCGACCGAGCCGGGATCGCGGGCAAATATCGTCTGATAATCCTGGGCGTCCTGGGCGTCCGGCTTACGCCTCCGGGCGATGTAGGGCGGCAAAGGCACTTCGCCTTTTCGCGCGATGGCGCCGTCCAATCCGGCGCCCGAAAGAGCGAACGCGATCTCGGCTTCTCCCCCCTCCCCTTTTGCCGCAACCCTGGCCTTGAGCCCTCCAAAATCCAGTTCGTCGCCCGGCGAGAGTTTCCGGGCCGGTCGCGCCAGGACCAGGAACCGTTCCGGCCCAAGCCGGCGAAGGAGCAGAATCTCGATCTTGGCGGTTCCTTCGGGCTTGGCCCGCGTCCCGGTGAGGCGGGCCGGGATCACTTTGGTGTCGTTCACCACCAGCGCGTCGCCCTGCCGCAGATAGTCCGGCAGGTCTCGCACCTGGCGATGCTCCAAGCGGCCGCTGCCGTGAACGACCAGCATTCGCGCGCTGTCGCGAGGGCTGGCGGGTCTCAGCGCGATGCGATCTTCCGGCAGTTCGAAATCGAACAGAGAGACGTCCATGGGGGCGGCTATATCAGGTCGGCGCCGGCTTTTC
>JBOHKF010000255.1:0-13305 GCA_050729015.1 Rhizomicrobium sp.
GGCCGTGCGGCGGCAGCGCCCGCGTCTCGGGGATGGGGTCTTGCGGGCTCGCGGCCGCGATCTGTCCCGAGACAGGTAGGGTAAACCAGAACAGGGCGCCTTGGCCGCGGTCGCTCTCGAAGCCCACATCGCCACCCGCCTGCGCGACAATTCGCTTGGCGACCGCGAGGCCGAGTCCGGCGCCTTGGGCCTTTCGTGCATAGGAGGAGTCTCCCGGAGAGAATGGTTTGAAAAGAAGAGGCGCCACGTCGGGGGCGACGCCAGAGCCGGTGTCGGAGACTGCAAAGCGCACCATCGGCCGTCCAGCTTTGGATTCGTCCGGTTCGAGGCGGATGTCCACCAGGCCGCGTTCGGTGAATTTGAGGGCGTTGTCGGTGTATTTGAGCAGCGCCTGGCGCAGGCGCTTGGGATCGGCCGCCACCCGCGGCAAATCGAGGGGTGCGGTGAGGCTGAGGCGCAAGCCCTTTTCCCAGGCGCGCGCCTGCAACAATCTGGTCACCGCGCGCGCGATCACCAAGGGGTCGCAATCTTCGTCCGCCAGCGCGTCCTGATCGTCGCGGGTAAGCGCGATGACATCGTCCAGGAGCGTCTGCAGTCCGCGGCCGGCTTCCAGCATCACTTTGACGTGTTCGGCTTGTTGCTTGGGAAGGTCGGCCCGTTCGAGCAGTTGGGCCATACCCAGCAGGGCGTTCAAGGGCGTCCGCAATTCGTGAGAGATGTTGGCAACAAAAGCGGATCGGGCCAAGGCGGAGGGTTCGGTGCCAGCTTCAGAGGCGGGGCCTTCGTGGCGGCGAAGGAAGAGAAGCTCTTGTCCGGGGCATTGGCGTGCGGCACATCCGATCGAAATGGCTGCGAAGAACGCCAGCACCAGGGCGCTCGCGATCGGGAAGCCACCGCCTTTGACCAGGAACAGCACGACCAGCGGGGCAAGCGCCAGCACCGTACGCGCGCCATAGGCAGGCGGGTGGATCGAACGCGTCGCGAATTCCGTAGCGGCCATGCCGAGATAGGCGAGCGCCAGACAAGCTTCTGCCGGAAAGGAATTCCAGGCAAACCAGAGTGCCGCGCCAAGCCCCCATGCGGCTCCGCCGAGTGCAGAGAGCGTGGTGTAACGCCGCGCCCAGAGGCTGGGATCGCCGTCAGCGGGGCGTTGGCGGTACGCCGCCGCCAGTTGCGTGATGGAGATCGCGGCCGCCAACTGCAAAAAAAGCGGCGCCAGGGAAAGAAGACTCAACCGGCTGCCTGCGAGCGTGGTCGCGGCCACGCCCGCCAGCGCGAAGGGCAGGGAGAGAAAATGCCGGCCCGACGAATAAAGCGCGTCAACGGGCCCGGCAAAGCGTTGCCGCTCGCAAGCGTTCCGGGCCACGACTTCTGCCGTCATTGACGCTGTCCCCCGCCGAAGCCTAGCTTCGCGCCCTTTCAAAACGCTTAAGAACAGCCCTAATCAAGAATGAACAAGACAGAGGAATATTTGCGGGAACAAGCGCTTGCCGCGAAAGCTTGGCCCTTCGAGGAGGCCCGCAAGCTCTTGGGGCGGCTTGGGCGAAGCAAAGGACAGCCCGTCAAGGAGATCGTGTTCGAAACCGGTTACGGGCCGTCCGGACTTCCCCATATCGGTACCTTCGGCGAGGTGGCACGCACCAGTTGGGTGCGCCAGGCGCTTGGCGTCATGTCCGACATTCCCAGCCGTCTGATCGCTTTTTCCGATGACCTGGACGGTTTGCGAAAAGTTCCGGACAATCTTCCGCAAGCCGAGATGCTGGCCGCCAATCTGGGAAGGCCTCTCACCGCCATTCCGGATCCTTTCGCCGTCCATGGGAGCTTCGGCGAGCATATGAACGCCAAGCTGAGATCGTTTCTCGATCATTTCGGTTTCGCCTATGAATTTATGAGCGCGACACAGACTTACAAAGCGGGCCGGTTCGACAAGGCGCTGTTGCGAATCCTCGGCGCGTATGACCGGGTTATGGAGGTGATGCTGCCCACTCTTGGTGAAGAGCGGCAGCAGACCTACTCGCCCTTTCTTCCAATCAGCCCGCGCTCGGGAAAGATTCTGCTTGCCAAGGTTGTCGGACACGACGTGGCGAATGGGACCATCACCTATGTCGAGGAAGACGGCAGCCTTGAAACCGTGCCGGTCACCAAAGGCCATTGCAAGCTGCAATGGAAGCCCGATTTCGGCATGCGTTGGGCGGCCCTCGGCATCGATTACGAGATGTATGGCAAGGATCACCTGGCCCAGACGCCACTTTACGACGCCATCTGCCGCATCGCCGGAGGCGAGCCGCCGGAGCATTTCGTCTATGAGCTTTTCCTGGACGAGAAGGGACAGAAAATCTCGAAATCCAAGGGTAACGGCATCACCCTCGATCAATGGCTGTCCTATGGACCGCAGGAAAGCCTGGCGCTCTTCATGTTCCAAAAGCCGCGTACCGCCAAACGGCTGTTTTTCGATGCGATTCCCAAGACCGTGGACGATTACCTCGCCCTTCTCGAGGCATACAACGCCACCGAGGACTGGGGCGCCCGCCTGGAAAATCCCGCCTGGTTCATTCATGGCGGCAAGGTGCCGCCAGAACATTATCCGGTGAGCTTTGCCCTTCTCATCAACCTGGTTAGCGCCTCGGGGGCGCACAACCGAGAGGTGCTGTGGGGGTTCATCCGGGCCTATGCCCCGGAGGCGTCGCCGGAAAGGAACCCGGGCTTGGAGCGTCTCGTCGGTTATGCCCTTCGCTACTACCAGGACTTCGTCAAGCCGGCCAAGCGCTATCGCCTGCCTGATGACAAAGAGCGTGCGGCGCTGGCCGACCTCGCGAACCGCCTGGAGCGCTTGGCGGGCGAGCGGAATGGCGAAGTGGTGCAGAACATGGTCTACGAGGTGGGCAAGAGCCATGGTTTCGAACCCTTGAGAGCCTGGTTCGGTGTTCTTTACGAGATTCTGTTCGGACAGACCGCCGGTCCGCGATTCGGCTCCTTCGCCGCCTTGTTCGGCTGCGTGGAAACGGCGCGGCTGATCCGCGAGGCACTCGACGGAAAGTTCGGCGCATGAAGGCGGCAGCGTTGGCGGTGTTCTTGCTAGCGGGAAGCGCCGCCGACCCGGGCGCGCTGTTCGCTCTTTATGCGCAAGGCCGTTACCAGGAAGCGATGGACCGGGGCGAGGCCGGTGGCACCGGAGCCGGCATGGCCATAGCCGCCCGCGCGGCTCTGGCCGACGCCATGATGGCGCCGTCGCCGTGCCTCCCCTGCCTCAGGCGCGGCGAGAAGGATGCGCGCCGCGCCATTACGCTCGATCCGCGGCTGGCCGATGGCCATGTCTGGCTCGCCGCCTCACTGGGTTATGAAGCGCGCATCCAGGGCGTCGTTTGGGCAAGTCTAAGGGACGCTCCGGACGAGGCCAAGATCGAGCTCGAAAGGGCGCTTGCCCTCGATCCGGTTAATCCCTATGCGCTGGCCGCCTTGGGGGGCTGGCATACGGAGGTGGTGCGGGTGGCGGGACGCTACCTGGCGCGCAGACTCTTTGATGCGAGTTCCGAGCAAGCTGTCGCCCTGTTCGATCACGCAGTGCGCGCCGACCCCCGCAATGTCGCCGTTCATTATCAGATTGCATTGGCATTGGCCGGCCTGAATCAGGCGGCCTATCGCACCCGCGTGAAAAGCGAGTTGGAAGCGGCCGCGGCCGATCCCCCCCAAACGGCCTATGAGAAATTCATCGCGGCCCGCGCCCGGATATTGCTGCAATTGCTGGAATCCGAAGACCGTGATGCGTTCAGGACCAAGCTTCGCGCCTTCCAAGGTTATCCTTAAAGCCGCAGGGCGCGCGCGTCTTGAGTCGTGATTTTCCCCCGCGAAGCACCGGCAGGGAGAGTGTTTTGCGAGGGCTTATCCGGAAGGAAAAGGGCATCGGCGGATCACTGGCGGATCACTGGCTCGCCCAGACGATTCTATGCACGAAGGCCAGCTCGCCAACCGAGAACGCGCGATTTTCATTGACCGGGTTGAAGCTCTTCACCTCGATCCGCTGGCCGGCGAGGCGGGCGAGTTGAGTGGCCATTAGCTCGCCCGAGAGCGTTTTTACGATTACCCGGTCGCCGCGCCTGAGGTTGGCAGATGGCGACACCAGCACGCGATCGCCATCGCGGTAGATGGGCAACATGGAATCGCCGGCGATCTCCAAGGCGTAGGCATGGGTGTCGGAAAGGTCGGGGAAGGCCATCTCTTCCCACCCACTCCCCATGGGAAAGCCGGCGCCGTCGAAATAGTCCGCGCCGCCGGCTTGCGCCCATCGGACGAGCGGCAAGGGCCTTGCCGGGAGGGGCTCCGGCTCGCCACCGGGTAAAAGATGCACGAAATCGTCCAGACTGGTGCCGGTCGCGGCGAGAATCTTCGCCAGGCTTTCCGTGGAGGGCCAGCGCAACCTGCCTCCAGGAGTTCCGCGTTTGCTCTTGTTAAAGGTCGTCGGGTCGAGGCCGGCCAGCTTGGCCAAACCTGAGGGAGACAGGGCATGCCGGCCCGCCAAGCTGTCGATACCTCGCCAAATTTGGATATGAGTCAGCATCGGCTATAAGACGTCAATCCGGGTCTTCGGCTATTATTCCTAACATAGAGGAAAGAACCGTAGGCCGTCCATGGCGGCTTCCGGAAGAAGAATGACATGGTGTTGGATTCTGCCACGCGGATTTTGCGTCTGCTGCCCGCCGAAGGCGCGCATCGGGTCAGCATCGGGCTCACGCGCCTTTTGGCCCCGTTCCTGCCTGAGCCTCAGGCTGACGATCCCAGTCTTCATGTGGCGGCGCTGGGTCTTTTCTTCTCCAATCCGCTGGGGCTGGCGGCCGGCTTCGACAAGGATGCACAAATACCCGACGCCATGCTCAAACTGGGGTTCGGTTTCGTGGAGTGCGGCACGGTCACGCCCAGGCCGCAGGATGGCAACCCCCGGCCGCGTCTGTTCCGCCTCCGCGAGGATCGGGCCGTGATCAACCGGCTGGGCTTCAACAACAAGGGCATGGAGTGGGCGGCGCGCTCATTGGCGAGACGAAGACGGGGGATTGCCGGGATCAGTATCGGCGCCAATCGCGATTCCGCCGATCGCATCGCCGATTATGCCCAGTGTTTCGTGCGCCTGGCACCTTTGGCCGACTATGTCGCAGTCAATGTCTCCTCGCCGAACACGCCGGGCCTCAGGGGACTACAAAATCGCGGTGAGCTTCAAAGCCTTCTGGACCGTCTGAAGGAGGTGAGAGGGGAAGAGACCAAGCCCATTCTCCTCAAAATCGCGCCCGACCTCGACCCTGCCGCCTTGGACGAAATTGCCGGCGTTGTGACCGACGCAGGAATCGAAGGGGTGATCGTTTCCAACACCACCGTGGATAGGCCTTCGCTCGCCAGCCCGCACGGCGGCGAGGCGGGGGGCCTTTCCGGCAAGCCGCTCTTTGCCCGCTCCACGCAGGTTTTGCGCGAGATGCGCAAGCGTCTGCCCGCACCCGTCGTGCTGATAGGCGTGGGCGGGATTTCTTGCGGCCGCGACGCCTATGAGAAAATCCTCGCCGGCGCCACGCTGGTCCAAATCTATACGTCCCTCATCTATGAGGGGCCGGGGCTGGTGGCCCAAATCAAGGGCGACTTGGTGAGCCGGTTGGCCCGCGACGGGTTCAAGTCCGTGGCCGAGGCCGTAGGCGCCGAGGCCAGGTAGGGAACATTATTGCCTTGCCCGCAGCGGATGTTCTTCGGTCTCGTGGAAGCGTGACAGGTCCACCATCCGGAGTCCGTTCGGCGCCACCGACACGACATCGAGGAAACGACGATGCCAGAGAATTTCCTCGGGCGAATAGGAATGACGGGCATAGATGCGATCGGCGATGTCCTCGTCCATTCCGCCCAGCATCACAATGATCTCCATGTCCTGCTCGATCATTTCCGCGAGTCCGAGATCAAAAAGCGGGCTTGTCTCGTCCATGGCGTGCATCACCGTCCAGGACAGCGCGAACAGCGGGTTCGATGCCCTGACCAGCTTCAGTTCCTGGAAACGGCGCATGTGAAGCCCCTCGCGGGTGACCTGGTCGCGCGCCAGCGACACATTGACCGAGGCATCCAGGATCGAATTGCCCCGTTGATTGGCGGCGCGAAACATCAGGGTAGGGACGCCGTCGAACGGCGCGATCACGGCATTGCGTGAGAAAACCACCCGCGCAAAGGGACGTGAGAATCGAGCGAAGACGATGCCGGTATAAAGGGCAATGATCAAGATTCCAGTGAAGCTTTCCAAAGTGGCCAGCAGGTTGGCATAGAGGCTCTTGGGCGCCATCACGCCGTATCCCAGGGTCGCCAAGGTCTGAACGCTGAAGAAGAAGGCATCTGCGAAACTGCCCGGCCGCGCATTGGCGATGGCGCCGGGCTGGCTTGCGTAAAGCAGCGCAAAGACCAGATTGACCAAAAGAAAGAACGCCGCCAGTTGCACCACGAACAGCGGCCACGAGGCCGTGAGGACGGCGTGGTAGAGATCGGTGAAGCGCCCCCAATCCTGGCCCTTGATCACGGCAAGCCGCTTGGCGCGCGGCGCTCTGACAAGATTGACAGGGCGCGGGCCGCCCCCGCTCATTTGCTGCCCAACTGTTTCAGATAGGTCCAGCTGTAAAGGCCACTGTCATGGCCGTCGTCAAAGATGATGCGTACCGCATAGTTGCCCACCGGTTCCAGCTTCACGATCTTCACCCCTTGCTTGCCCTTGGGGCCGGGGGGCCGCGCGCCGCCATGTCCCCGCACCTCGGCGCTGGGCGATTCCACGCGCAACCGTTCGGCGGCGAGCTGGATTTCCATTCCGTCGTCGAACCGCACGCTGAGCCGGTCCCGAGCGGGGTTGACCCGAAGTTCGCTCGGCCAGGCCTCCGCCTCAGAGGCGTGGTCAGGGGCGCTCATCGCGTTCTTCTTCGCGCAACTCGCGGGCTTCCGCCGCCAGCATCACGGGCACGCCATCGCGGATGGGATAGGCGAGGCCCGCGGCGCGGCTAACCAATTCCTGTCGCTCGCGGTCATATTTGAGGCGCGTGCGGGTCAAGGGGCAAATCAGGATTTCCAGCAATTTGGGATCGGTGCTCATGGTCAGTTCATGGAGCCGGGCCCCTGAGCGGTGGAGATTTCGAGCAGCGTGACCAGAGTGGCGACGCGTTCGACCCAGCTCGGCGCTTCCAGGAGAGCCTGTTTCTCCGCCGGTTCGAAGGGGCACATCATCGAAAGGGCATTGACCAGCGACTCCGGCGGGGCAGTCATCACGCTTTTCCAGTCTGCCTTCATGTCGCGGCCGGAGAGATAATGCTTGAGCGCCTGAAGCAGCCGCTCGCGGGGAAATTCGCCGGACTCGCTCTGCGCGAGATCCGAGGTGAATGGCGCGAAGTCCGAGGCAATCTGCCGGTAAGGAGAAAGCACGGGGATCTCCTCCTTCACCCTGAACCGGCATACGCCCGCCAGCGTGACCAGGTAGCGATTGTCGTCGGTTTCCCGGAAGGCCACGATTCGCCCGGCACAACCCACTTCCGACAGCCGCGGTTTGAGCACTTCCTCCTCGCTCTCGATCGGTTGGATCATCCCGACCAGCCGGCTGCCCATGAGCGCGTCGTCCACCATGGCAAGATAGCGGGGTTCGAAGATGTTCAAGGGAAGGGCCGAATGGGGCAACAGAACCACCCCGGTCAAGGGAAAGATCGGCAACGTCTGCGGCAGGTCCGAAAGAGCGTGGACTCCCCGCTTCATGGGTTCCTCACGAAAAGAGAAGTGCGGAAAGCTTGCGCCTCGCTGCCAAGGTGCGCGGATCGGTGGGGCCCATGGCCTCGAGCAAAGTGACGACCTGCTTTCTTGCCGCCTCCTCGTTCCATTTCCGGTCGCGGCGGATGATTTCCAGCAATTCCCCGAGTGCCCCCTCCCGGTCGCCTCCGGCGTCCAGCGCCAGCGCCAGGTCGAAGCGAGCCTGATGGCTGTTCGGCTCCTGCGCCAGATTTGCCCTCAGCACTTCCTGCTCGCCGCGAGGAGCTTTGGCCGCGCTTTCGCGCAAGGCGAGCTCTGCCTGCGCCGCGCGAATCGCCTCGTCCTGTCCGCCGTCCGGGCGCACCATTTTGAGGGTCGCACGAGCGCGCTCGCTATCGCCGCTCTTCAAATAGCAATTGGCGAGCCCTGCCACCGCCTTGGGATTGCCCGGATCGTCTTGAAGCAAATGGCCGTAGGCCTGCGCCGCCGCCGCGACGTCGCCCGCCGCGAAGGCTTGCGCGGCCATGGCCAGCGCGTCGTCGGCATGCCCCGGTTCGCCGCCCTGAAGGCCCGCGACAAAGGCTGTGATCTGGCTTTCCGGCAGTGCACCCATGAATCCATCCACCGGCTGGCCGTTCTTGAAGGCAAAGACGGTGGGGATGGATTGAATGCGAAGCTGCTGGGCGATTTCCGGATTGTCGTCAATATTGACCTTGACCAGACGGACCGCGCCCTTTGCGCCGGCCACCGCCTTTTCCAGAAGCGGGCCCAACTGTTTACAGGGACCGCACCATGGCGCCCAGAAATCCACGATCACCGGCACCTCGCGGCTTGCTTCCAGGACGTCGGCGGCGAACGTCGAAAGGCCGGAATCCTTGATCAAGGGGTTTTGCTTGGGCGGACTCTCCTCAGTCGGTGTCGAGGTGACGGGCCGGCCGCCGGGTCCGATCAAAGCCATAAGAACAAGTCCAAAGCTGTCGCCGCCAAGATGGGCGTTCGCGACGGGAAAGAAAAGCCCTGTCGGGAAATCCTTTCCGGAAAGCCTCTCAGGGAACCAGCTTCCGGATCCAGTTGGGCAGCGCGAAGGCGGCCTGATGGACTTCGGGATTATAATAATCCGTCTCGAGCTTGAGCTTCCTGTAGGCGGTCTTGGCCTTGGCTATACCCTCGGGGGTCCCAAGCGGCGGGCCGCCGTTGCTGGCCCAGCAAAGCGCCATGAAGCCTCCCACATAGCTGGGGACGACGGTGAGATAGAGGCCGGAGCGGGGAAAGAATTGCTTCAGCTCGCGAAGGGCCCCGGCGAGCTCGCCGGGCTGATAGAAGGGCACGCCGGTTTGAAAGGTGGCGTATCCTCCGGGGCGCAAGGCGATTTTAATCCGCCGATAGAAGGTCTCCCCGAATAGCGCCTTGCCGGGACCTACGGGATCGGGGCGATCGGCAACGATGAGGTCGAAACGCTCCCTGGCCATGGCCCCGCCCAGATAGTCGAAGGCATCCGCCACTTCGATGGTGAGGCGCGGGTCGGCGAACGCCTTGGCGTTGACCGCCCCGAAATGCTTGCGACAGAGTCCGATCACCCGCTTGTCGATATCCACCAGCACCACCTCTTTGATGCGGCGGTGCTTGAGCGCCTCCTCGGCGATGGAAAGGTCGCCCCCGCCCACGATCATTACGCGCTGCACCTTGCCGTGCTCGAGTATAGGAAGGTGGGTGAGCATGTCGGCATAGGCGCTTTCGTCGCGGCTGGTGATCTGGACGATGTCGTCCAGGGTCATCACCCGCCCATTGGCGACGCTGTCGAAGATGCGGATGCGCTGGTAGAGGCTTCGTTCGTCCGCCAACCGGCGCCGAACTTCCATCGTCTGGGCGTAGCCCTTGTGGAGACGTTCCCTCACGTTCGAATGCGCAGCCATAACGATTCCTTAAATCTTGTGGCGTATGCGGGACCTCTTAGGGCGCGTGCTCTTGCGTGTCCACCGCGAGGCATTGGCTTTTGACGCCGCGCGCGCCATTGCGGACAAGAAATTTGCCGGCGAGGAAAATTTTTTCTTGCATGACAGCGAAGCAGCCCTATATTCCCCCCGACCCCGCGAGAGAAAAAGCGGGAAAAAGCGGCGCAGGGCGATCCCCTCCGTCGCTTTCTTCTTTAGACGCGTCCGGAAGTCCGTAAGGCCAAGGCGCAGGTGTCAACTCTAAGACGGGTAGGTGCTTGAATGGCTCGACTCAATCTGGTGGCGGCGAACAAAGAAGCAAAGGGCGCGCCCCGCGTCCGCGCGACTGCGAGGCCAGTACCTGTCGTCATTCGCTCGAATGACGGCCCGAAGGACCACTTCATCACGAAAAACGGCCTCTCCTATGCGGGAAGTCACCTTATTATTGACCTTTGGGAGGCTGAAGGTCTCGGCGACCGGGAGCGAATCGAAACCGCGCTGATCGACGCGGTGAAACAGGCGGGGGCCACGCTTCTTCATATTCACCTTCACACCTTCGAGGAAAGCGGCGGCATTTCCGGCGTCGCGGTGCTGGCGGAAAGCCATATTTCCGTCCACACTTGGCCGGAAAGAAGCTATGCCGCCTTTGATGTCTTCATGTGCGGCGACGCAGAGCCCCGCAAGGCGCTGGACGTGTTCAAGCGGGCCTTCAATCCCCGCCGCATTGTGATTGGCGAACACAAGCGCGGCGTCCTCTGAGGAGAGAGTGCTGCGCCAACAAGAGGGCGAAAACCTCCTTCCTGCCTTTTTTGCTTGGTAGGCGGCGATTTTGCCGCTCTTGCTTGGCGCAAATCATGCCCTGGGCCGAAAGGCGCCGGCGACTCACGCCAGCATCTTGCCTGCGACTTCGAACAGGTTCGAAGAAAGGCCCTTTTGTTCGAGAATCGCCTCGAGTTCCGCCCGCATCGAGGCTTGGCGCGCCCGGTCATAGCGCCGCCAGCTTTCGAACGCACCCGCGAGCCTGGCCGCCACCAGCGGGTTTATGGAGTCGAGGGCGCGAATGACTTCACCGACCAGCCGGTAGCCGCTTCCGGACTTGTCATGGAAGCGCAGGTGATTCGTGCTGAACGCGCCGATCAGGGCCCGTACGCGGTTGGGATTCTTGAGATCGAAGGTCCGATCCTTCATCAGTTCGCGCACCGTGGCCGCGGTATCCGGACGGGGGGAAGAGGCTTTAAGACTCATCCATTTGTCCATCACCAATGGGTAGGCGTGGAAACGGTCACGGAAATGGACGAAGCCTTTTTCGCCGAGGTGGCCTTTCATCCGAGCGAGCGCAGAAAGACCGGCGATCATGTCCGTCATATTATGGGCGGCGAGGTAATGGTCATAGGCCAGCGCCTCGGCGGCTTCGCCACCCTCGGCGGTAAGATAGCCGAGGCAGGCGTTTCGCAGGCTGCGCCGCCCCGCCGCGCGCGCGTCGGGCTGGAATCCCGCTCCGTCCCCCAGTTCGTCATAAAGCCTCTTCAGGGGCGCGCGATGCGCCATGGCCACCCTGCCCATCAGCTTCAGGCGGGCATCGTGAATGGCGTCAGGGTCGGCCGGCGAACGAAGCGCTGCGATCTCGCTTTCGCCGGGCAAAGTCAGCATCTCGGCCGCGAAGGCAGGATCGCCGGAGGCCTTCTCCAGGACCGCCTCCAAACCCGCAAGATAGTCGCGGCCGGCGTCTCCCCCCGCCAGCATGATTTCCGCTGCCAGGGCCTGGCCGGCCTGCCAACGATTGAAGGCATCCCCATCGGCGCTCATCAGCACGGCGCGCTCGCCCGACGCCAGTGGAGTCTTGAAAATAACCGGCGCGGAAAAGCCCTGGCCAAGCGAAAGAAGGGGTGCTTCGGCTATATCCACGAACACGAAGCGTTGGCGATGCTGGCAGAGTTCCAGGACACGGCTCGCCGGCCCGGCCGCATTCTCGCCTTCCAAGGCGAGGGCAAGCGCCGCACCGCTTTGACCGATCAGACCCATACGGACAGGGATATGCATCGGCTTCTTGTCGGGCTGTCCCGGCGTGGGCGGTACCGTCTGGGAAAGCTCCAGGACATAGCGCCGGCCGGCCCGGTCATAGTGTCCGTTGGCTTCCACCACTGGCGTACCCGCCTGCCGATACCAAAGACGAAACTGACCGAAATCCCGGCCACAGCCGTCTTCGAAGCATTTGACCCATTCCTCGACCGTAACCGCCTGTCCGTCGTGGCGGGCGAAATAAAGATCGGTGGCCTTGCGGTAGCCCTCCGGCCCCGCCAGCGTCTTGAGCATGCCGATGACTTCTGCGCCTTTCTCGTAGACCGTGGCGGTGTAAAAATTGTTGATCTCGATATAGCTCTGGGGCTGAACCGGATGGGCAAGCGGCCCTCCGTCCTCCTGGAATTGTCGTGCTCTCAAGGCGCGGACGTCCTTTATGCGCTGCACCGCCGCTCCCCGCATGTCGGCCGAAAAGCTCTGGTCGCGGAAGACGGTGAGCCCTTCCTTCAGCGAAAGCTGGAACCAGTCGCGACAGGTGATGCGGTCGCCCGTCCAATTGTGGAAATATTCGTGCGCCACCACACCTTCTATGCGGGCATAATCGCTGTCAGTCGCAGTTTCGGGCGAGGCCAGCAGCACCCGGTCGTTGAAGATGTTGAGACCCTTGTTCTCCATCGCCCCCATGTTGAAGGCTGAGACGGCGACGATCATGAAGATGTCGAGGTCGTACTCCCGGCCATAATTCTCCTCGTCCCATTTCATTGCCCGCTTCAGCGCCCCCATGGCGTAGCCGGCCTTGTCCTCGTTGCCATGCTCGACATAGATGGCGAGGCCAATCTCCCGGCCCGACATGGTGACGAAACGATCCTCGATTGCGCCCAGGTCGCCTGCCACCAACGCGAAAAGATAGGAAGGTTTCGGAAACGGGTCGTGCCAGAGCGCGAAATGCCTTCCCCCCAGCAATTCGCCTGCAGAAAGCCGATTGCCGTTGGAAAGGAGCACCGGATAATGCTGCTTGGAGGCTTCGATGCGAACCGTGAAGACGGAAAGATTGTCCGGCCGGTCCAGGAACCATGTGATGCGTCGAAAGCCTTCCGGCTCGCATTGGGTGCAGAACATCCCCGCCGACTGGTAGAGCCCCTCCAGTGCCAGATTGGCCCGCGGCGCGATCTCGCATGCGGTTTCCAGCGTGAAGCGGTCCGGGACGTCCGGAATGGCGAGGGTTTCGCCGTCCAGGCGGTATTGACCCGCAGACAGCGGGCGCCCGTTCAACGCAAGGGACAAAAGTTTCAGCCCTTCGCCGTGAAGGGTCAGCGCGGCATCGGGAATTTTGCGCACGACCTCGAGCTTTGCCGCGACCCGCGTGGCATCCGGATCGAGGCGGAAATCGAGATGGACGGTCTCGATCCTGAAATCGGGGGCCTTGTAATCGGCGAGTTGAATGGCACGGGGCTCATCGGTGCGCATGTGGCATCGGTCCAGGAATGGCTGCGTCCTTTTAGCTGCATCGGCTGAAAGCTTCACCTGGAAATCATCGGGTGGAAGCCTCTTGTGTTGACGACCTGAGCGGGAAGGTCTGGCGGGGGCCAATTGGCACAAGACCTTGGGGATGGGCCTTGCC
>JBOHKF010000256.1:0-10235 GCA_050729015.1 Rhizomicrobium sp.
GGTCGAAGAGGGATGCGCCGTCTTTGAGCCAGCCGGTAATCTCGGCGACGTCGAGGCGGTCGTAGATGTTGCGGCCCCGGGCGATGGCAGCCATTTCCGGCGAGAGATCCACGCCGGTCAATTCGGACGCACGTTTCCTGATCCGCGTGCCCATCAGCCCGGAGCCGCAGCCGAGATCGAGAATCTTGAGTCCGGCACGTTCGCCGATGTCGGCGCCGATTGCTTCGTCCAGACGCTCAGGTCCCGCATATTTCAGATCCTCGCACATCCGAATTTCGTAGCTCGCAGCGAAGTTCCGGTAGATCCGCTGGATGGCGCGATCCGACGCGCGGGGCGGGGGGGACTCGTTCCTCAGCGCCAACAGCAGATGCTCGACTTCCCCATCGTCCGGATGGGCGGCGAAATATCTCTGGTAGGCAGATCGTGCCTCGTCGCGTTTGCCTACGCATTGGGCGATTTCGGCCAATTCATACCAGCTATTGCTGTCGTTCGGGTCGAGCTCGACGGCTCTCTTTCCGCAGAGATAGGCGGGCTGGACATTTCCGGCCTCGCTCAAGCGTCGCATCAGGCCGGCAAGCTCTTCCGCAGAGAGGTCGCGCCTTTGGCCCGCCTCGCCGTCCTTCCAGGCCAAGAGGCCCGCTTTCAGTCCCTCCTCGATCCAGCGGCGAACCTCCCCGCCCTGTTCATTCGGAAGCAGAGGCCCGGCCAGGGCGTCGATGTCTTCGAGGCTTCTACTGCCGTCGCACAATTCCGCAAGCAGCGCGGCCATCGGATTGAGTTGGTGGAGCCGATCCAGGACAGGATCGTAGGCAACGTACCCGCTTTCCACGGGCGAAAGCAGGATGCCCGGGGCGATGGTCGGATTTGTCATGACGCGAAAGGAAATCGGCAGCCGCGATCCGTGGGGACCTGCGGCTGCCGGAACAGGTTGTTACGGGTTGCTCGCGGGCATCTTTTTCCTTCTGCGCCGCACCATGCATTTGCCGGTCTTCTTGCTCACCACCAGGCCGGGATCGCAGGTGCCGCCCGCGCCGGGATCTTCGCCCGCCTTTTGCGCCACTGCCTCCACCGTCATCAGCGGCAGCGCGATTGCGGTTCCCACAAGCATAGTCTTGAAGAAGCCGCGACGGTCGCGGGTGATATGCTCAAGAACTTTTTCCAGATGATCCTTTGCCATGAAGCTCAAGCCTCCTCGATGAAACAGAGTTGGACGTTCGACTAGACCTACGGACGATCCCGGAGACGGTATCCCAGTTTCGGGAGGCTGGAAAGTCTTGCTGCCGCACGGCATCATGGCGCGCAGCGAAAAAGCCACGATCCCGGAGCATCTGGCGGCAGCTCGGCCCGCCCCGTAAGCTGGCCCGAATGAGCGGAAGGGCATGAACGCGCACGTGAATCTATGTGCTTGCGGCAGCGGGCTGCGGAGCTTGCGCTGCTGCGGCCTCAATCTGGCCACCGTGGCGACAGGCGAGGCCAGTCGCCACCTTCTGCCCCTGGTGGACCGGGCCATCGCGTCCCACGCCAAGGGGGAGCTGGCGGAAGCGGCCAAAATCTGCCTGGACGTGCTGGAGCTGGCGCCGGGGCAGGGGGGTGCGCTCGCGATCCTCTACCAGGTGCGCAAGGTCGCGGGCCCGGCCTCGGCCGCAGAGGCGTTGATCCGGCGCATGGTGGCGCTCGACCCCAACAATGTGTGGGCGACGCAGGAACTGGCACTGATGCTGTTCGGCAAGGGCAATTTCTCGGAAGCCGAAATTCATGCCCGCAATGCCGTGAGGATCGCCCCCGCCGATATCCAGTCCCACAATCTGATGGGCATGATCATGACGGAAGCCGGCCGTCCCCAGGTCGGAGAATTCCATTATCGCCGCGCCCTGGAATTGCTGGGCGAGCCGCCGCCCGTCCTGCTCGCCAATCTCGCCTGGAATCTCAAGAACCAGGGCAGGATGGCGCAATCCCGTGCCCTTTATCGGCAGTCGGTCGAGCGAGACCCCGCCATTCTGCAAACGCTTCTGGGCTGGGCCAGGATGGAAGAAACCGACCGCAATTTCGTTCGGGCGGAGGAATTGCTGGATCGGGCGGAAAAGCTCAGTCCCAATAATGCCAGTGTGCTGTTGCAGCGGGCGATCGTTCGCGGCCGCATGAAGGATTACGGTGAGGCGCTCAAGCTGCTCGACCGCATCGCGGGCGAAAGCGGATCATTGGGTCCCAACGAGATGCTGGAAAAGGGCCGGCTTCTGGACAAGATGGGCCGCCACGACGAAGCCTTTCGGGCCTTTGCCGAAGGCAAGCGCGGGGCGATGCGCCTGTCCGGCAACGCTTACCAGGCCGATCACGCGCGGGATTTGGCGGATCGGCTCAAGCGCTACTTCACGACCGGCCGGCTCAAGATCGTGCCTCGCGGGCACCTTGCCCCCGGCCCCCAGCCGCTGTTCATCGTGGGATTTCCGCGCTCCGGCACCACCATGGTGGAACAAACCCTTTCCGCCCATCCCGGGATTGCGGCCGGCGACGAACTCGCCATGATCAACGACATCACCGGCCTGATGCCGCGGATGCTGGGAAGCCCGCTCGCCTATCCCGAAGCGCTGGCCGATCTCTGGATGGGCGACATGCACGAGGGTCTGGACAATCTCAGGGACTATTATCTCCAGCGCGCGCGCCAGTTGGGCATCGTCGAGGCCAAGGGGCAATGGTTCACCGACAAGATGCCGCTCAACGAGACCCATCTGGGTCTTATCGGCCTGATGTTTCCCGAATCCCCCATCGTCCATGTGCTGCGTCACCCCCTGGACGTCGTGATTTCGGTCTTTGCCAATCACCTCACCCATGGCTTTCATTGCGCCAATGCCTTGGAGACCATCGCCCGGCATTATCTGCTGGTCGCCGATCTGGTGGAGCATTATCGCAGTCAGATGACCCTTCGCTACCTTCCCATTCGCTACGAGGATATTGTCGAGGATCAGGAAACCCATGTGCGCCGCATGCTAGGCTTTGTCGGCGTGAGCTTCGACAAGCGTTGCCTTCGGTTCCACGAGAACACCCGCTATGCCCGCACCGCCTCCTACGCCCAGGTGACGGAGAAGCTCTATCGAAGCTCCCGCTACCGCTATCGCCATTATCTCAAGCATCTCGAGCCGGTGATACCCCTGCTTGCGCCGGCGATTGAAAGGCTGGGCTACAGCATCGATGGCTGAGGCCGGGACAACCATCGAAAAGACGGTGGACGCGTGGCGGGATGAAGCCCATGCCCTGGAGGACGCGGGCCGGGTGGTGGATGCCGAGCGTCTCCTCGCCAAGATCATCGAGGCCAAGCCCGATTATCACCCTGCGCTCCATCAGGCGGCGCTGCTTGCGTTCCGGCGCAAAAATCTCGACCAGGCCACGGCCCGCTTCGAGCGCGCCTTGGCCTTGGCGCCGGACAACGCGCTTTATCATCGCAATGTCTGTGAGATTTATCGTATCCAGTCCCGCCTCGACGAGGCGCTTCGGCACGCCGAATACGCCGTCAAGCTCGATCCCGGCAACGCCGCCGGACACTACAATCTGGCAGTAATCCGTTACGACGGCCTTGAAATCGCCGCGGCGCTGGCTTCGATCCGGCGGGCATTGGCGATCGCGCCGCAGGACGCCTCGGCCCATTTCGAGTTCGCGGAAGCGCTTCTTCTCAGCGGCCAATTCGAGGAAGGCTGGCGCGAATATGAGTGGCGCTTCGATCTTCCCAATGCCCCCAGGCTTTTGCCGCCCAACAATCGGCCGCTATGGGATGGAAAGCCGATGCCGCGCGGCACGCTGCTTTTGATCGGCGACCAGGGCTTTGGCGACACCATCCAGTTCTGCCGCTACATTCCCATGGCGCACCGGCGCTGCCCCAACATCGCGGTGGCGGCGAGCGCGGAGATGCACCCTGTCGTGATGCAGCAGGAGGGGGTCGCGCGCTGCTATGACCGCTGGCACGACGTTCCGGCGTTCGACGCCTATTGTTCTCTTTCGGGGCTGCCGCGCATTTTCGGCACCGATCTCTCCAATATCCCGGCACCCATACCGTATCTAAAGGCGGATCGGGAAAAGGCGGCCAGATGGCGGGCGCGGCTTGACCCTCTGACGCCGGAGAATTACCGCCGTATCGGCCTGGTTTGGGCGGGACGGCCCACCCATGGTAATGATTTCAACCGCTCCATCGGCCTCAAGCGCTTGTTACCGCTTGCGAAGCTGAAGAATTTCGTCTTCATCTCGCTGCAAATGGGCCCGGCCCGGGCCGAGATCGGCAAGTATTTCGGCGCTGCGCCGCTCATCAATCTCGGGGCTGAAATTTCCGATTTCGGGGACACCATGGCGATCCTGGATGGGCTCGACAGGCTGATCGCAGTGGATACCGGCGTGGCGCATCTGGCCGGGGCTATGGGCAAGGCTGTCTCGGTGTTGCTTCCTTACGCGCCCGATTGGCGCTGGCTGTTGGGGCGCTGCGATTCCCCCTGGTATCCCACCATGCGCTTACACCGCCAGGATGCGCCCGGCGATTGGGGCAGCGCCGTCGGCAAGGCAGTCCGGCTTCTGGCGGCCGAGGTCGGGTGCCCCTTTGTGTCTTGAATGGAACTTTCCCGGTTCCAGAGACTTTCCGGCTTAAATTTCCTAATGGTGGGATGAGGTCAGGGGGGGCTGCCTGGCAAAGCTAGCCAAATATCGCGTTGAAGCGGCATCCCCCTCCGGCGGGCGCCTGCGAAGCCGGTTGCGCGCCAGCGCCGGCTGGGCGGTACTGCCCGCAGTGGCGATGGCTGTCTCGCTCGGGGTTATCATGCCCAAGCCCGCGCGCGCGGCTGCGCAGACGCTTTCCAACACGACCGGGGGCGTCACCCTTTCGAATGGTGCCTATGGCGGGGCGACACACTTCTTCCTTCCATCCGCAAACAGCGTCACCAACAGTTCGGGCAACGCGGTCTCAGGCGGGATGGGCCAGATATGGACCTTGATCAACCAGGGCACGGTCGACAGCAGTTTCTCGACCGGCAACGGCGTCTATCTCAACACCGGCACCGTCAGCAATGGTGGCAGCTATGCCGGACATGCCGTCGCCAGCGCCGCCTATGTGGCGGGGAACTTGAACGGCGTCAGCATCAGCAACGCCGGCTCGGTCGTTAACCGCGGCACCATCAAAGGTGTAACCGGCCTGGGCGTCTTTATCGGTGCGGGCACCGTCACCAATTACGGCATGATCTCGGGCGCCACCAGGGGCGTAGATTTCGGGGACGGCGGCTCGCTCGGCAACCAGGGCGTTATCACCGGGGCCGCGGCTGGCGGTGTGCTGACCGGGGGCGCCAGCGGCTTTATCACCAATTCAGGGACCATCGCCGGCAGCGGCACCTACGGCGTGGCCCTGGCTGCCGCCGGCGCGGTCACTAACACCGGCATGATCACCGGCAATGGCGACGGCGTAACCATAATAGGCGGCTTTGGAACGGTCGCCAATTCGGGCTCGATCAACGGCATGGTCTTGCAAGGCGTCTATCTGGGTGCCGGCGGTCTCATCACCAACAATTCCGGCGGCCGGATCACCTCGACCGGAACCGCTGGCATTTTCCTGCACGGCGGCGGAAGCGTCGTCAATGACGCCGGCGGCTATGTGGGAGGAACGAAATTCGGAATTGACACCCCGACCACGGTCGCAAATGCCGTGACCCTTACCAATGCCGGCACCATCACCGGCGGCGGGACGGGCGCCACCGCCGTCTATTTGAACGGAGGAGGCACCGTCACCAACAGCGGGACCATCAATGGATCCGTCGGTGTCATGATTTTGGGAGCGGCGGCAAGCGTTGCCAACAGCGGCCTGATCCAAGCGGCGGGGACGGGCGCCGGCAGCTACGGTGTGCAGTTCCGTGACACCGGCGGCACCTTCGACAACACACTCGCCAATTCCGGCACCATCATTGGCGGCGGGGGTCATGATGCGGTCCTGCTGGGCGCGGGAAACGACCGGTTGATTCTGAATGCGGGCTATAGCTTCACGGGCGTGGTGGATGGCGGCTCGGGCACCAATGCGTTGGAGATTGCAACCGGCAACCTCACTCTCACCAACGTCAACAGCGAATTCCAGAATTTCCAGAACGTGACGATTGATTTGGGCGCGACCGCCGTTAACACCGGCGCGGTGAACCTGCCGGCCGGCGCGACCGTGACCGATTCTGGTATCCTCAACAATTCCGGCACCCTCGCCGTGCCCGGCAGGTTCGACGTTTCGGGTTCGCTGACCAATTCGGGCAGCTTCTCGGGCCAGGTGGCGGCGAGCGGAACCGTCGGAATCACCAATTCCGGGATGATGTCCGACGTCTCGGGGCCGGCGATCTATTCCACCAAAGCCAATCTTCAAATCACCAACATCGGCACCATAATCTCTACCGGCCCTCTGGGCGCAGTCGCCTGGAGCGGCGGCGGCACTCTCGTCAACGGCGATAGCAGCCATGCGGCGGCTCTCATCTCGGGCGCGAACTATGGCGTTGAGCTTAAAGCCGGCGGCGCCACGATCACCAATGCCGGCACCATTATGGCGAGCAATGGTCCGGGGGTGGACATGAATGCGCCCGGCGCTCTCGCCAATTCGGGGTTGATCCAAGGCACGCCTTACGGGTTGCTGGCCGGTTCGGGAGACAGCATCACCAATTCCGGCACCATCAAGGATGCAGGCACGGCCGGCGTATCGCTGGCATCGGGCGCCAGCCTCACCAATCAGGCGGGAGGCGTCATCTCCGGCACGACCGGTGTGGCTTTCACGGGGACCGGCGCGAGCCTCACCAATTATGGCACCATCACAGGCACCGGCGGTACTGCCATCCAGTTCGATGCCGGCAACAACGACATGACTCTGGGCGGAAGCTCGGCCCTGAGCGGAGGCATTGACGGCGGCGGTGGCGCGGGCCAGATCGGTCTCGTCGGCACCGGTACCATCGCCAGCACCATCGCCAATTTTGGCGCCGGCTCCGCTCTTTTCATTGCCAAGGGCGCGAACTGGACGGCGAGCGGCAATTGGACCATCGCCAGCGTCACCAATAACGGCACCTTACAACCCGGAACCGCGGGAAGTCCCCTCAAGCTCACAGGCAATTTCACGCAGAGTTCCGCAAGCGTGCTTCGGAGCATTTTGACGGCGGGCGGCGGGGCGTCGGAGCTGGAAGTTACGGGCACCGCGACGCTGGCGGGCACGGTTGCGGTTACCGAGCCCTTAACCCTCACCGCACCGGTCAAGTACACCATCCTGACGGCTTCGGGCGGCGTGAGCGGCACATTCTCTTCCGTCACCGGCGGAACGGCGCTGCTGCCCGCCACGCTCAGCTATGACGCTAACGATGTCTATGTGACGGTGGCGCAGGCGCAGCTCACCGGCCTTGCCAATGCCACCGCCAACCAGGCAGAGGTGGAAGGTGGCTACGATACCGCCTCCAAAGCCACTCCCGCCTTGGTTGCATCCAGCCTGGGCGCTCTCAACACGCTGCAAGCGCCTGCACTCGCCACCAATCTCGAGCGGCTGGCTGGCGAGAATGAAGCCGATCTTTCCACTGTCGCAATCCTCATGGGACGGCAATTCATCAACCGGTTCCAGGATCATGCCGGGCATCGAACGGACAACCAGGGCTGGGACATTTGGAGTTCAGGCTTCGGTCAGTCGGGACATGTCAATGGCGACGGCAACAGTCACCGTTTGAACGAAGGCCTGGCGGGCGGCGTGATCGGAGCGGAGCGAAGCCTTTCGCCGAATTTCAATCTGGGTTTGCTGTTTGGCTATGGCGCCAGCCACTTCGACGTGGCGGGCGGTTTGGGCCAGGGCCGCGCCGATCACCTGGCGTTTGCCGGTACCGGCGACTATGCCGCCGGCCCGCTGTATTTCACGGCGATCCTGGGTGGCGCGGAAGGACGCGGCACCACCCTGCGCGATGTCTCGGTCCCGGGGGCGACCGCCATCGCTTCGGCGAAGAGCGATGACGGCGAATTCCTGGGCGCCTTCGAAGGCGGCTACCGGACGGGCAATTCCTGGGGAATCAATCTCACGCCCTTTGCCGGCCTCGATTTCGGCTCGGTCACCGAGGAGGCGTTCACGGAGACGGGCGGCGGCGCGCTCGACCTCGCCGCCGCCAACCGCAACACCTTGAGCGTGCAGAGCGAGTTGGGCGCGCGGCTGTCGGAGACCCTGTCCTTGGGAATGAACCCGCTCACCACCGATCTCAAGCTGGGCTGGGGTCATGAATTCTCCAAGACCGCGAGGCTGGCCGATCCATCCTTCTCCGGAGGAAGTTCCTTCCTTGTCGCGGGCGCGCGCGTACCGGGTGACAGCGCCGTGATCGGCTTGGGGGTTGCCGCAGCGATCATGCCCGATGCCGTCATCACGCTTCACTATGATGGCGATCTCGCCTCACGCGGCGAAAGCGATGCGGTGAGCCTGGGGCTGCGTTTCATCTGGTAGCGGCGAGACCGGAATTTTGCGACCTCCGCCTTACTTTCGCTTCCCCTCCGCCACGGCGCGGCCTTCTTGTTGCAGTCTTGGCCGCGAAGGGAACATCCAGCGCCCATTTTTCATTTCCTTGAGAGTCCTTTGATGGAGAAAAATGATGAGAGGCTTGAAATTGACGGCCTTGCTGCTGCCGGCCATCCTGCTCTCGGCCTGTGGCACGTCGCCGGGCGACCGTGGGCTCTCCGGCGCGGGTATTGGGGCGGCGGTCGGCATTCTGGGCGGTCCGCCTGGGATGGTGGTTGGCGCAGCCATAGGTGCTGGCGCCGGCATGGCAACCAGCCCCAAGCAAGTGGACCTGGGCCGGCCGCCCTGGAGAGGCTGAGTGAGAGGCTGAGGGCCGGCATTTTCCGTGCCGACCTGGCTTAAAGGAGTGGGCCTTCGCGCAAGACGCCCCTGGGCCAGTTGGGGCTATACTACCGGACCGTGGCTTTTGCCGAAGAGGGAGCGAAGGGGGGATCCATGCCCAGGCTTGTCCCGTCAAGGCGCCTTTTGCTGTCGGCCGTCGCTTGCGCGTCGTTCAATCTCGCGCCGGCCCCGGCGTCCGCGCAGGCGATTGCGGCGGTGCCGGCATCCGGCGCGGCCTGCGGCCAGCCCTCCACGTCAAGAGGCGACTGGCCGCTTTATTTCGCCGACGTCCAAGCGACGCGTTATTCACCCCAGGACCAGATCAACGCCGCCAATTTCAACCGGCTTCAAATCGTCTGGCGCGTAAAGACCGACCTGTTCGGGCCGCGTCCGGAATACAAGCTCGAAGGCACGCCACTCGAAATCGACGGGACACTCTATACGACGGCCGGTTCACGGCGCGACGTTATCGCGCTCGACGCCAGGACCGGCGAACTCAAATGGATGTTCGGTCTCGATGAAGGAGAACGCGCCGCCCTTGCGCCGCGCCAGCTTTCCGGTTGCGGAGTCTCCTATTGGACGGACGGCAAGGGCGACGAGCGCATCCTCTATGTGACCACAGGCTACCGGCTGGTCGAGCTTGACGCCCGCACCGGACGGCCGATTCGGACGTTCGGCGATCACGGGATGATTGACATGAAGGTGGGTGCCTATACGGGCGTTCCCGGTCATCCCGGCGAGTACAAGCAGATTGACCTCACCACGGGTGAAATCGGCCTCCACCACACCCCGACCGTGGCGGGCGATGTCGTGATCGTGGGCTCGTCCATGAAGGAGGGCTTTCAGGTCACCACCCAAAACAACACCAAGGGCCTGGTCCGCGCCTGGGACGTGCGGACGGGAAAGCTTTTATGGACGTTCCACGATATCCCCCGAAAGGGTGAATTCGGCTACGACTCCTGGGAGAACAATTCCGCCGACACCAACGGCAATGCCGGCGTCTGGACAGGTATTACGGTCGATCCGGGCCTGGGGACCGTCTATCTTCCGGTTGAAGACGCCACCAACGATGTTTATGGCGGCTCGCGGCCCGGCAACGATTTGTTCGCCGACAGTCTGGTTTGCCTCGACCTCCGCACCGGCAAGATAAAATGGTTCTACCAGCTGGTCCATCATCCGATTTGGAATTACGACATTTCCGCGCCGCCCATCCTGGCCGACATCGTCGTGGATGGAAAGGCGGTCAAGGCCGTAGCGGTCGCGACCAAGCAATCCTTGCTTTATGTTTTCGATCGGGTCACCGGTACGCCGGTCTGGCCCATCGTCGAACGGCCGGTGCCGCAAAGCCGGACGCCGGGCGAGAAAACCTCCCCGACCCAGCCCTTCCCCACCT
>JBOHKF010000257.1:0-4693 GCA_050729015.1 Rhizomicrobium sp.
GAATTGTGGCGGGCACTTCGCGCCAGCGTGGCGCTGCCTGGCATCCTGCCGCCGGTGATCTTTCACGGGCATCTTCTGGTCGATGGCGGCGTGATGAACAATCTTCCCGTGGATGTGATGCGCGAACACGCGATCGGAGCGGGGCCGATCATCGCCTGCGACATCACGGGCGAAATCGACTTTCAGGGGCGGGAGGAAAATTACGGCGAGCGGCCCTGGCACTGGCTGATCAAAAACCGCATGAAGGGGCATCCTTCCATCGTCTCCATCCTGATGCGGTCGGGCACGGTGGGCTCTGAAGCCCAGCGCCGCATCGTGCGCGAGCAAGCAGATTACCTGATCGAGCCGCCTTTGCCCGACATCGGCCTGCGCGACTGGAAGAAGTTCGACCGGGCGATCCAGGAAGGCTACGACACCGCCCGCGCGGCGATCGAAAAGAACGGCGTGCCACTTGCGGATACATCGAGCGAAGGTTCGGCTATCGCCGTTTCTCAGATGGTGACGGCGACATAAAAACGGGGTGCGCCGGAAGGCGGGGGGCGCGCGCGCGCTTTGAGGGGGAGTGGAAGGCCATGCCGATTGACTATGACGACATGATGCAGACGGGCGCCTCGGGCCTCGAAGCCCGCTATGACGAGAAGGATGTGATGCTTTACGCCTTGGGGGTGGGCTTCATGCGCAATCCCTTGGACGAGAACGAGCTGGCTTTCGCCTATGAGGGTCAGGCGCTCAAGGTCGTGCCCACTTTCGCCAGCGTCATCAACCGGGGCGAGGCGCCGGCCGAGCGCCAGAGAATGCCGCAGAAATCCTCCATCAACTTTATGATGGTGGTCGATGGCGAGCGCCGAATCACCTTCCACAAGCCTTTGGCGCCGCGCGCGGAGATCACCGCCGACGAGCGCATGCTCGAGGTGCTGGACAAAGGCCCGGGCCGCGGCGCGGTGCTGGTGCAGGAGCGGGTGGTGCGCGACAAGGCGAGCGGGGAAAAGCTCTTCACCATGATTTCTTCCATCTTCGCACGCGGCGACGGCGGCTTTGGCGGACCCGAACGGGGCGGGCCGGAGCTTCACCCGCTTCCCGCGCGCGCCCCCGACCTGGTCAAGGAATGCGACACCAGGCCGGACCAGGCGTTCTTGTATGCGCTCTCGGGCGACCGCAATCCCCTTCATCGCGATCCCGCCACCGCCAAGGCCGTGGGATTTTCCCGCCCGATCCTCCACGGGCTCTGCTCCTACGGCACCGCTTGCCGCGCGATTCTTTCGACCATTGCCGGTTATCGGCCCGAGCGCATTCGCCAATTCGATGTGCGTTTTTCCAAACCCGTTTTCCCCGGCGAGACTCTGAGTGTCGAAGTCTGGACGGACGGTGCCGCTATTTCGTTTCGCGCCGGCGTCAAGCAAAGGCCCGGCGCCGTGGTCCTGAACAATGGCTTTTGCCTTCTCGGCGACTGATCCCCTCGCCGATACCCAGAAGTTGATCGCCCAGGGCCGCGGCCGGGAAGCGGCGGCGGAGTTGCGGGCGCGCCTGGACGCCGGACGCGGAGGGTTGCTGACGCGGCTCGCGCTGGTGAGGGCACTGACGGCGCTGGGAGATCGCGACGGGGCCCTCAGGCAAGCCCGGGAAGCCGCCGACCTCAATCCCGGGATCGGATTGGCGGCGCTGGCGCTGGGGGAATCTTTGCTGGCCGCCGATGCGTTGCCCGCGGCAATCGCGGAATTCCAGCGGGCCTTGCGGCTCGATCCCGGCCTTTCCGAAGCCCGCCTTGCCATGGGCCGGGCCTGGCTGGAAGCGGGCGAGGCCGGCAACCCGCTTTCGATCTTTGAAGAATTGGAGGAGTCTGACCAAATGGCGCCCCTGATCGCTCGCGCCCGCGCCATGGAGCGCAGAGCCCGTTGCGATCCCGGTTATGTGCGCCATCTCTTCAATCAGTTCTCTGCCGATTACGACCGGCGCATGCTGGAGCAGTTGGGTTACGCGGCGCCCGAAATCCTCGCCCGGTTGGCGGACCTGGTGATGCCGGGGCGCCAGGCGCTCAAAATCCTCGATCTGGGTTGCGGAACGGGGCTTGGCGGCATGGCATTCTGCCGTCGCGCCCGTCTGCTCGACGGCATCGATCTGTCGCCGGCGATGATCGAGAAGGCACGCGCTCGCGGCATCTATCGAAAGCTGGTGGTGGGCGACATCGAGCAGGCGGTCGAGGACTGTTATGACCTGATCCTGGCCGCCGACACGCTGGTCTATCTGGGCGACCTGGCGGCGCTATTTGCGATGGTGGCGCGCCATTTGGCGGCGCCGGGCTGCTTTCTATTTACGGTCGAAGCAAAGGACGGCGAAGGTTTCGAACGGGGACCCAAGCGGCGCTGGCGCCACAGCGAAGCCTATATCCGGGTCGCCGCGAAAGAGGCCGGCTTGCACGTGGCCGGCCTCCTGACCGCTTCGCCGCGCACCGAGGCGAATGCGCCGGTTCCCGGATTGGCGATCGCTCTTCAAAGGCGGTGATCCACGCGGGCCAACGGCACGTTTTGGCGCCGGGTGCGTTCGCGTTCTGCGAACCATGCCGGATCGTGGCAAAAGTGTGATTGTTTTCCCTGCCCGGGTTCCCGATGGGGGCTCATTTCACGGGCTGGCGCTTGGCTGTCCGGTGCCGGTTTGGGCGCTCATCGCGGCGGGCACGGCGATGATCGGCCTGGGAGGGCTTTTCGTGCGCGGTTTCGGCGATGACGGCTTTCGTCTCGCCAGCCATTTGGCATGGCGCGCGACCATCCTGATCTACGTGGTGGCGATCATGGCAAGCCCGGCGGGCCGTCTTATTCCCTCCGGAAGAGTCAAGGCGCTCTACCGCTGGCGCCATCAGCTTTTGTGGGGCTTCTGCGCAAGCTTTGGCGTGTTTCTGGCCACCATCCTGATCCCCAACATTTTCACTCTTTTCGGGCCCGGGCGCGGCGGCTTGACGCCGGGCATGCTGCTTTTCCTCGTCTTCGGAGCAGGGCTTACGTCGGTGACCGCTTGTGCCGCCGATCCCAGGTTGGCGCTGCGAATCGGCGAGCCCGTCCGGCGCGCCCTGCTGGTGGTCGGCCTTTCCTATTTCTGGCTCGCCTATGTCCTTTCCGCGCTTTCGCGGCTTTCGGATCCGGGGCGGCCCGATGGCTTTTACGGGCTAAGCGTGGGGCTTCTGGTTGCGGCGCTGCTGCTGCTTCTGGCGGATCGCGCCCTCGGCAAGCTTGGCGTCCGGCAGAAGACTTGAAGGACCCATCTGGCCGTGCGGAAAATTTTATGCTTCACTCGTCCCTCAAGCTTTCGGGGATTGGAGCGGGCGATGCACTTCAGATATGTTGTGGCGTTGTTGCTTTTGACGGCCGGCCCGGCGATGGCCCAGGCCAATTGCCAGTCGCCGATCGCCCCGGTGGCTCCGGACGGGCGAAGTGCCACGCAGGCGCAAATGGTGGCCGCGGCCAACGATGCCCGCCGCTTCATTCGCGATTCCGATACCTTTCAGCAGTGCCTGGTGGACTATGTGATCGCCCAACGCAAGCAGGCGAAAGACAACAAGACCACCTTTGACAAGTCCATTGCCGATGACGCGACCAAGCGAGTCGACGAAAATCAAGCGACAAAAGTGAAAGTGGGCGCCAACGTCAATTCCGCGCTGGCCGCGTACAAGAGCGCCCACCCGCAATAGGCCTACGCGCAATAGGAAGAGTCCGGCGGATTTTTCATCCCCGAATCACCTATCATCGCGAGCGATGAGCGATTTGGCCCTGGCGCTTGCGAGAAGCGGGAGAAAGCCCCGGCCGGCCCGTGTCCCCAAGGCCCAGTCGCGCGCCCGGATCCTGGAAGCCGCCCGCCGGGTGGCGGAACGCTCCGGCGCGCGCGAGCTGTCGCTCAGAGCCGTGGCGGCGGAGGCGGGCTTCGCGCCCGCCGGCCTTTACGGCTATTTCCGTAACAAGGACGAACTGCTCCTGGCGCTGGCGGCCGACGACCTTACCCAACTGGCGCGGGCGATGCGCGACGGCGGAAACCTTGAACGCGCCAGCGCGGCGGCGCTCGCCATACTGGGCGGGAGTGAGACCATTGCCGCCGCGGTGCAGGCCCTGCGCTGCGAGGGCGCCGCGAACGATGCGGAGCGGCTTTTCAACGGCCGCCTGATTGCCGCGTTGCGAACGCTTTCGGAAGCCGCCGGTCTTCCCCCCGAGAGCCGCCGCAATCAATGCGAAGTCGTGCTGATGGCGGCGGCCCTGACGGGCCTGGCGCTGTTCATCCGCTCGGGACGTCTCAAAGCCTTGGGATTCCAGCCGGAGGAAATTCTCGGCCGCCTTGAGAGATGTTTCACTGCGCAAAGGTGATTTTCTTCCGCAACGTCCGCGATTGACCGCCGATAATATTGAAGCGGGTCACCGATTCTACGAACCGGTGACCCGCTTACCTCCGGCATGAGCCGGAAGCTCATGCGGGACTGCTCCCGCTTTCAACAGATTCGATTTTGGGCTGCGGTCTTTTTCAAGGACCGTTGGCCCCTCTTTGAAGGGACCGGATTTCTATCGCCGGTGGCGTGTCTTCCATGCGAAACCTCCTTCTCGCGCTCCTGGCGGGTAAGAGCGTTCACGTCGAATTCGGGTTTCGTTCCAGGTGCGAGAGCGGTCCGTTCCGACAGACCCTGCCATGGCGGTCCGCCAAGGACCCTACACCATGCACC
>JBOHKF010000258.1:0-3752 GCA_050729015.1 Rhizomicrobium sp.
CCGGACTATCTGATCAGGTCGGCGCCGCGGTCCTGATACCAGCGCACAAAATTCTCTTCACCGCGCCGGCTGAAGGCGATGGTCCTCGGCTTGTGCTCCCTCACCGCCCAGCCTTCGCAAAGAATGCGCTTGAGGATTGCCGCTCCCAGTGCGCCTCCCAGATGGGGCGCGCGCTCGCTCCAGTCCATGCAGGCGCGGCAAAGCGCACGTTTGGGTTTTGCCAGCTCGGAAAGCGTAATTCCGCGCCCGAGCAGAAACAGCCGTCCCTTGCGCGTCGGCTCCAGGCTGCCCTCGCGCCAGCACAACAGCCGCGATGCCAGCCAGTGCCGCGCGAGGTCCACCGCGAGTCTGCCGCCCAAATGATCGTAGCACGAGCGGGCGTGACGCATCGCTTCGTCCCTGGGACCCGGGCGGGCGCGCAGGTGGCCGGCACGGGCGGCAACCGCAGTCAGCGCTTCGACCGCTTCGCCCACATCGGGGTCGGCAATCTCGAAATAGCGGTTGCGGCCCTGCTTGTGGCGCCTAAGCAGGCCCGAGGAGACCAGCTTGCCGAGGTGTCCGGTGGCCGTGGAAGGCATCACGCCGGCCTCGGCTGCGAGTTCGGTGGCCGAAAGGGCGAGCCCTCCCATCAGCGCCATCACCATGTTCGCGCGCGCGGGGTCGCCCATCAGCTGGGCGATGACGGAAATGTCCGGCCCGTATTTCATACTTTGATGCTAACCAAACCATGGTATTCTGTCGAGGTAGGAATTGCGAAGCCTGGGACGCGGCTTCCCTTGTCGATTTGTGGCAATTGGCTGAAATACCGCTTCGCACTTTTCCGGGGATTGCTCTAACATCCTCAAAAATAGCGTGAGGAAAGGCCGGACGTCGGCCGACCTTTGGGCAGGGCAAGGCGGGAGAGTTCCATGAAGAAGATGATGCGGGCGGCTGGCCCGGTGGTGGCGTTTGGCGCTCTGGCGTTGGCCGGTCTAGCCGGCCCCGGTCACGCCGCGCCTCTCGCCTCCTCCACCTGCTCCGGCAAGGCTGGCGATCCGCCCTTTTGCCAGGCCGTCCGCGGCGATCGGGCGGAGGGCTGGCTTGCGCAAGGCCGCTCGGAGGTCATGGCTCGCAACGGCATGGTCGCCACCAGCCAGCCGCTCGCCGCCCAAACCGGGCTCGAGATTTTGCGGGAAGGCGGCAATGCCGTGGATGCTGCCGTCGCCGCCGCGGCCGTGCTCAATCTGGTCGAGCCCATGAATGTGGGGCTGGCGGGCGATCTCTTCGCCATCATCTATACCGCCAAGGACCACCAGTTGCATGCCCTCAACGCCAGCGGCATGGCGCCGTCCGGGGAGACCTTGGCGTTCCTGAACGCCCATGGCTACAAGTTCAATCCTGCCAACAACGGCCCCGGGTCGGGCATGGCGCACGGCGTCCTGTCGGTGACGGTTCCGGGCGCGGCGTGGGGCTGGCAGGAAGTGTTGGACAAATACGGCACCATGACCTTCAAGCAGGTGCTGGAACCGGCCGCGCGCTATGCCGAAGAGGGCTTTCCCGTCTCCGAGCGCATCGCCCATGATTGGCATTTGCCCAAGGCGGTGAATGCCGATCGCGCGCAACTGGAAAATTGCTGCAGCGAGCTCGATCCCGATTCGGTGCAGACCTGGTACATTGACGGCAAGCCGCCGGTGGCCGGCCAGATTTTCAAGAATCCCGATCTCGCCAAGACCTTCCGCATCCTGGAAGCAAAGGGTCGCGACGGCTTCTACAAAGGTCCGGTAGCGCAAGCACTGGTAAACAAAGTGCGGTCGCTCGGCGGCACCATGACGATGGCGGACCTCGCCAATTACAAAGGCGAATGGGTCGAGCCGGTGACCAGCGATTATCACGGCTACACCCTGGCCGAATTGCCGCCACCCTCGCAGGGTTTCGCCGCCAACGAGATGCTCAATATCCTTTCGACCTGCACCGGCAAGGTCTATCCCGGCCAGACGCTGGCCTCGCTGGGGCCAAGGGACGTGCGCTACTGGCACATGCTGATCGAGGCCAAGACCCTGGCCTATGCCGACCTCAATCGCTTCAATGGCGACCCGGATGTGAATCCCGGCCTGCGTGCCACGGTGCAATCCTTGCTCTCGCCGGCACACGCGGCGGAGCTTTGCGCGAAAATCAGTCCCGACAGGGCGATGGTGGTGCCGGCAGCCTCCGGCCCCACCGCCGGCGACACCATCGTGCTTTCCGCCGCCGACCGCTGGGGCAATATGGTGTCCTGGGTCAATTCCAATTATGCCGGTTTCGGCTCGGGCATCACCGTGCCGGGTTATGGCTTCGTGCTGCACAATCGCGGCGCCCTCTTCACCCTCGATCCCAAGAGCCCCAATGTGATCGCACCGCACAAGCGGCCCTACAACACCCTGGCCGCGGCCTTCGTGATGCAAGGGGGCCGCACGGACGGGCAGTTGATGGCGCTGCAATTGATGGGCGGCGACATGCAATCCCAAGGCCACGCCCAGGTGATGGTGGACATGGTGGATCTGGGCGCCAATCTCCAGGCCGCTTCCGACATGGCGCGCTTTCATCACAACCAGGTGCGCGACACCGTGGCGCTGGAATCGGAAGCCTTCAAGCTGGTCGGCCAGCAGTTGATTGCCATGGGCCACAAGGTGGTGCCTTCGAACGGCGCGCCGATGGGGGGCTATGAAGCGATCCTCTTCACGCCCGATCCCAAGGAGCCTGTGCCCAGCGGAGCCAAGGATTCGCAAATGCCTGTCAATGGCACCTATCGCGGCGCCACGGATCATCGCAAGGACGGCCTGGTCGCCGCCTGGTGAGGGTTTTGCGCGAGGCGCTAAACCGCAATCGCGGCCCTGATCGCGGGATGGGCCTGATAATTCTCCAGCGAGAAATCCTCGTATCGGAAAGCGAAAACATCGCTGACGGCAGGATTCAAAATCATGCGTGGCAAGAGATAAGGTCGGCGCGACAATTGCTCTTCGGCCTGGGCGGTATGATTGAGATAGAGATGGGCGTCTCCCAAACTGTGAACGAACTCCCCCGGCTCTAAGCCTGTGACCTGCGCCACCATCATGGTCAGAAGCGCATAAGACGCGATGTTGAAGGGCACGCCCAGGAATATGTCGGCGGAACGCTGATAGAGCTGGCACGACAATTTCCCTGCCGCCACATAGAATTGAAACAGACAATGGCAGGGCGGCAGCGCCATCTTGGGGATGTCGGCGGGATTCCAGGCGGTGACGATCAATCGGCGCGAATCGGGATTGGCCTTGATGTCGTCGATCAGCTTGGAAACCTGGTCTATGGTGCCATCGCTGCGGGTGGGCCAGCTTCGCCATTGGTAGCCGTAAATGGGTCCCAGCTCGCCGTTCACATCTGCCCATTCGTCCCAGATCCGCACGCCATGCTCTTTGAGCCAGGCGATGTTGGTTTCCCCGCGCAGGAACCAGAGGAGCTCATAGATGATGGATTTGAGATGCAGTTGCTTGGTGGTGACTAGCGGAAACCCCTCCTTGAGGTCGAAGCGCATCTGGTGTCCGAAAATCGAGCGCGTTCCCGTGCCCGTGCGGTCGTGCTTTTCCACCCCATGGCGAAGCGCCTTTTCCATCAGGTCAAGGTACTGGCGCATATCGCAAAAGTTCCCTCGTGGGGCGCACGCTGGCCATGTTCCGCGAACCACTTCGCCGGCTCCAAGCAGATCGCGGGATCGACCTGTAAAAATTAACCGCCCGGCCTTATATTGGAAAGGTCGGGAA
>JBOHKF010000259.1:0-3343 GCA_050729015.1 Rhizomicrobium sp.
GGAAACCGCCGCTCTATCCTGCTGAGCTATGGGGTCGTGCCAGGAGCACCCAATGACCTATCCCGGGGCGCGCCCCGCAATTTGAGCCGGCCGGCGCCAAATCGGAGAGCTTGTGCATCCCTTCTCAACTGCCGCGCTTTAATGCACGGTCTTGATTGCGAACCCGGCGGACAGATCTGGCCCCGGTCGGTCGTCCCTAGGACGGAATTCGACGTGCTCCATCTCCAGGGCGAGGCGGTCGCAGGCCAGAGCCATCTGCATGTGTTCCTCAGCCTCAAAGACCGCTTTAGCGGCCCGGGCTCGCGCGTTCCGGCTGAGCTGACGATACGTGGTGGGCCCGTCCTTCAGGATCGTGCTCCAGTTCGTTTGCATCCTGCGCCGTGCCGTCCCCAGTTACGGCGCCGACTGGATGACGATTTTCTTCCGATGCCGGTGAAACAAATCTGCCCAGCCTTTGGTTGCGCCAGGGCTGTTAAAATCGCGCCGATCTGCACGCAGTCCCGAGGTTGCGGAAAAATCGACGACACGACGGGAGTGAAATTCGATGACGTTTCGCCCCCTAACAAATGTTCTTATCATCTATGTGTGCGCTCACCTGTGTGGGCGACTTCGAACGATCATTTGCAACGTTTCCGGATTTAATTTTCGGGGCCTTGAAACGATACCCCGACTCCGTTGTTTCGAGGGCGCCAGGGAGGAGTTCCACATGTCACGTCGTAAGAATGTTTCTCGCGCGAAAAGGTACGACGTGTCGCTTACGCGCGCAGGACTCCTTCTCGCCTGGTGGCGATATGGGCCATTCGACTGCATCCTGTCGGGTCTATGGTTCTCATTCTTTAAGATGCGCGCTATACCGGTTCGCATGGTCCGCTCGTGAACAGGTCCGTCAGGAAGTAAAAAGCGCGGCGCGGGCCTTCTCGTCTATGGATATCCAGCGGGCGCGATGCACGTCCATCGCGTTAGCCTTGCAGCCCTTCACGTAAGGACGCACCAGATTGCCGCTGACCCAGAAGAATAACGGCATCACGGCCTGGTCTTTCAACAGAATCGCCTCCGCGGCGGCAAGTTCGCGGCCCCGGCTTTCCAACTCGGTATCATCTTGGGCTCTGGCCAGCATGCGGTCAAAGGCGGGATTGGAATAGCTGCCCCAATTGTTGCCCCCACCGGTGATGTAAAGGTCCAGGAAGTTGGACGCGTCGTTGAAATCTGCCTGCCAGCCGGGCTGGGAAATGTCGAAATCATGCTCCTGGATTTGTTTGTAGAAAATCTGCGCGTCGGTCGGGATGATGGAAATGTCCAGATAGATCAGCGCCAACATCTGCTGCAGCGCGGCTGCCACCGCGCGATAGGATCCCGCCGCCGTGGAGCGGATCAGGTAGGTGGCGCTCAAGCGGTTGTCCGGACCGAAGCCCGCTTGGCCCATCAAGCGCCGCGCTTCATCCATGCGCGCCGGGTAAGGCGTGGACTTGAAGTCAAAGGCGTTGCCGCCAGGATAGTTGGCGGTGCCGGGCGGAACGATATTGTAGGCGGGGATGTAGCCGACGGGAACGATTTTGCCGGTGATCGCTTCGCGATTGATGGCGAGATTGATCGCCCGGCGGACGCGGATGTCGTCGAAGGGTTTCTTGCCGAGATTGACCTGGATCATATCCACGATCAGTTGCGGGACCGGGTCCAGGAGTTCCGGCATGTTCTTCTTGATCCAGCCGAACTCGTTATTCTCAAGCCGATCCGTGGCATCGAGTTCGCCGGCTCTAAGCCGTCTAAGGCCGGCGCTGTAGTCGTCTACGGGATAATAGATCACCCGCTCGAGCTTGACGTTGGCAGCATCGAAGAAGCGTGAATTCTTCACCGCCGTGATGTGATCGTTGGGTATCCATTCAAGCGGCAGAAACGCCCCGTTGGAAACATAGGTACCGGGCTTGGCCCAGTCCTTGCCCTTGGCCTCCACCACATGGCGTGGTAGCGGCATCATCGAGGTATGCATCAGCATTTCGAGAAGATACGGTGCAGGATGTTCGAGACGGATCTCCAGGGTCCGGGGTTCAGGTGCGCTGGCGCCCAGCGCGGAAGCCGGCAGGCGCCCGGCATTGATCGCTTCGGCATTCTTCACGACGTAGAGAAAATAGGCATACGAGGCCGCCGTCCTGGGATCGAGGATGCGAGCCCAGGCGAACAGGAAATCGTCGGCCGTGAGGGGTTTTCCATCGGACCAGGCGGCATCGCGCAAGCGGAAGGTCCAGGTGAGCCCATCAGGGCTTGACTGCCAGCTTTCGGCCATGCCGGGTATCGGCCGCGCCCAGGGATCCTCCGTCGTCAGTCCCATCATCAGGTCGCCGATAATGACGTTTTCCCAGCTCGCATCCGACATGGTCGGGTCCAGCGTGAAGGGCTCTGCCCCATTGCCGAAATCGAATGTGCCGCGGCGGGGACCGGACCGTGAAGCGCCGCCCCTTCCTTCGAGCGCGAAGCCTGTGGCCACCGCCAGAAAGGCCGCGGCCGAGAGCACCCAGCGCCGGTTCCATCCTTTGTGCCTTGCCATCTGCTGCAATCGGTCGCTTTCGACGCCAGAACAATAGCATCGAAGGCGCGAACTCCATTATATTTCATTTGGGCAATATTCCGGGGGTTTCCATGACGCCGCGTATTTTTCCGGTCGCCGTGTTTCTAGTGGGCCTCCTGGCAGGCCTTTCGCCCGCGTTGGCCGCGCCGGATTCCACCCGCGACGCCGTGCTGGCCAACGTGGAGCGTTGCGCAGGTTTCACGGACAATCGCACCTGGCTCAATTGTTTCTATGGCGCCGCTCAACCTATGCGGGCCCAACTGGGCCTTTCTCCGGCGCCTGATTCCCAATTGAATTTGGTCAAGAGCGCGCCCCAGTCGGCGCCCCCCATGAAGAGCGACAGCGGCGGCGGCTGGCTAGGCATCGGCAATCTTTTCAGCTCGTCGTCTTCCGACGCGGATTTCGCCGGTAACGCGGCCATGCGGCTTACCGCCTATAGTTTCGGCAAGGATGGGTTGTTCACGGCCACCTTGGCGGACGGTGAAGTCTGGCGGCAGTCGCCCTATGACGATCTCAGGGCACGTTGGAGCGGCGAGCCTTCCAACTATATCGTGATCGTCAGCGCCGATATGCTGGGCAGCCACACCATGCAGGTGGAGGGCGATCACGACTATCGTGTGATCCGCGTCAAATAAAGCCGTGTCCCGCTGGGCTCGGCCTTTCACCGCCCGTCGGGCGGTTGCGGCTCAAGGATCGTGCTCGGACACCCAATGGCCTGGTGCGACCTCCCGCAATTGCGGGAGGTATTGGACGGCTTCCGGATCGTCAATGCATTTGGAC
>JBOHKF010000260.1:0-6478 GCA_050729015.1 Rhizomicrobium sp.
GTGTTGGTCCAGCAGATGATGGCGCGCGCCCGGATGGTTTGCGTCACCTCATGCACCGCTGCCATGATGGCATCCGCCGTCGTGGCTTCCGGCGGACTGCGCTGGGCATCGATCAGGCTTTGATAGAGGCTATCCGCTTCGACCTTGGCGGCGATATGGTCCATCATGGTGACCGCTTCCACGGGAAAAGCCCCGGCCGCGGATTCCGCCGACAACATCACCGCGTCGGCGCCGTCATAAACGGCGGTGGCGACGTCGGACACTTCGGCGCGGGTGGGTGTGGGCGACTGAATCATGGATTCCAGCATCTGGGTGGCCACGACGACGGGCTTTCCCGCCTTGCGGGCGGCCCGGGTGATCTGCTTCTGCCAGCCGGGCACCGATTCCGGGGGCAATTCCACGCCCAGGTCGCCGCGCGCGACCATCAACGCGTCGCACAATTCCAGGATGCGATCCAGGCTGGCCAAGGCTTTCGGCTTTTCGATCTTGGCCAGCACGCCGGCTCGTCCGGCCACGATTTTCTTCACTTCCGCGATGTCTTCCGGCCGCTGCACGAAAGAAAGCGCCACCCAATCCACGCCCAGCGTCATCGCGCTATCCAGATCGGCGCGGTCCTTGGCGGTGATCGCCGAGATGGGAAGCAAGGTATCGGGCATATTGACGCCCTTGCGATCCTTGATCAGCCCCCCAACCACCACCACCGCGTCGGCGTAGGTATCGGCCCGTTTGGTAAGGCGTAGGCGGACTTTGCCATCGTCAATGAGCAGAGCGTGCTTCTGCTTGATGGCCTGGAAGATTTCCGGGTGGGGGATCGGCACTTCGTCGCGCCGGTCGCTGGTGTCGGCCAACACCAGTCTGAGTCTTTCGCCCTCCTGCAACAGACGCGGGCCATCTTGCAGGACTCCCAGCCGGATCTTGGGACCTTGCAGATCGACGAGAATCCCGATGGGTCGGTCCCTCGATCCGCCCAATACTCGCAAGTCGCGATGCATTCGCTGCAAAAGTTCGAGCGGGGTATGACTCATATTGATGCGGAAAACATCGGCGCCGGCGTCGAACAGGGCGGCCATCATCTCCGGCGTATTGGAGGCCGGACCGAGAGTGGCGACGATCTTGGTCTTGCGCTGGCGTCTCATGCGAGAGAAATCCTGGTGCTGGGGCGCGTCAATTCGCAAGCGTCTGGGTCCAGTCCGGCGCATTGCCGGTATCCACTTCGAAGAAGCCTCTGCGGTCAAAGCCGCGCTGCGCGCAGTCGTTTCGCCCCGGAATGACGAATTTCGCGCCGGGAGCGATGCAAAAATGTGTCCTCCCCTCCCAGGTTCCAGCCGTGCTATCCGCCGCGTAAAGATAATAGTAGCGCGCCCGAAGGGGCCCATCGAGCAGCCGGGCACACCTTCCGGGTTGAAGTGTCCACCAGCCTTGGCTGGTCCAGTGCCGCCCATCGAATCGGCCCAGCGCCACACGCGCCGCCGCATCGGTCTTGTTGCAGACATGGAATGCGGCGCTGGCCGGCAGGGGAATTGCGGCCAGCGCTGAAAGGATGGTGAGAAGCAGGGCGCGACGCATGCCTCTCCATTTGGTTTGGCGCTTCACTTCCCGTCAAGAGGTTGCTTGCTCCCAAGCCCTTGCCCACCTAAAAAGCGGGTCCGGCAATGGACGCCCCCTGCTACACGCTGATTCCCTCCCGCGGTGACAGCCGGCTCCTGTTTCTTTGCGATCATGCCTCCAACAGGCTACCGGCTCGGTACGGCGGCCTGGGTCTGCCCCCGGCACTCTTCGCCACCCACATCGCCCATGACATTGGCGCAGGCAAAGTGGCAGAGGCGCTTGCCAACGCCTATGGCGCTGCCGCCATTCTGGGCGGAGTGTCGCGCCTTCTGATCGATCTCAATCGCGGCATCGGCGACCCCACCTTGGTGATGGCGCTTTCGGACGGCATCATCATTCCCGGCAATCGCGCCGCCGACGCGGACGAGGTGGCCCTGCGGCTTGCCCGGTTCCATGCCCCCTATCATCGGGCGATCAAGGATGAATTGGCCCGCATCGGGACCGGCGCGATCCTGGTTTCGATTCATAGTTTCACGCCGCTATGGAAGAATGTTCCCCGGCCATGGGAGGTCGGAGTGCTTTATGGTGCGGATCAGAGGCTGGCGCGGCCCCTGATGAAGCATTTGCGCGCCCACGGATTCAGCCTGGGCGACAACGAGCCATACACCGGCGCCCTGGAAGGCGATACGCTGGACACCCACGGCACGCAAACCGGTCATGCCAATGTGCTGATCGAGATCCGCCAGGACTTTCTCGCCGATGAGGGCAGCGCCCAACGCTTCGCGGCCAAGCTCAAGCATATACTCGACAGGACGCTCAAGGACATGGAGACTTGAATGGACGACAAACTCCGAACCGAACTGGAAGCCGCGGTTTTTCGCCGCCTGCTGCGCCATCTTCAGACCCGCACCGATGTCCAGAATATCGACCTGATGATCGTGGGCGGCTTCTGCCGCAACTGCCTGGGCGACTGGTATCGCGAGGCAGCGGCGGAAAAGGGCATCTTGCTCGCGAAGGACGAGGGGCGCGCACGGGTCTATGGCATGGCGCCAAAGGAATGGAAGAGACGGTATCAGAAAGCGACCACCCCGGAGCAGCAGGCCCAGTTCGAGCGGTCCCAAAAGACTCACGGCTAGGCTAAATGTTGCCCCGTTGCCTGGCGCCATCCGGGCCGTATTTTTTGGCACGATTCCGAACGGAAACCGCTTCACACTTTTCCCGGAATTGCTCTAGGTTTGCGCCTTTCAAAACGCGTCGACATCCTTAAAGGTAAAAATGGCAAAATCCGGTTTCGCCAAAGAACATCTCAGGTCCTTTGTGGATCGCATCGAGCGGCTCGAGGAAGAGCGCAGCGCCCTAACCGCCGATATTCGCGAAGTCTATTCCGAAGCCAAAGGCCAGGGCTTCGACGCAAGGATCATGCGCCAAGTGGTGCGCATGCGGAAATTGGACAAGGCCGATTTCCAGGAGCAGGAAGCCATGCTGGATCTTTATCTCAACGCCCTGGGAATGCGCTGACCATGCGGCCGGCGATCCTTTCCGGCCGGGTTGATCAGCTCATTTCTCAAACCGCCTTTGAGACCGATCGGGGTATCTCCAGGGCGACGCCTTCTGCTTCTTCGAGCCCATATTCCTTGAGCTTGCGATAAAGGGTGGAGCGGCCGATCTTCAGCCGCCGCGCCACTTCGGACATGTGCCCATCATAGCGGCCGATGGCAGCACGGATGATCTCGCACTCCAAATCTTCGAACGAACGGAACTGGCCTTCCCCGCCGCACAGCGAGACGGAAAAGGGCGGCAGGCTGCCCGGCATTGCAGGGGCGTCCGATGGATCGGTCCGCGGGTCGGGACTGGGAGATTCCACCCCCAGCGCCGCGGCGATCTGAGGAAAGTCGTCCACGTCCAGCGCCGGTCCGTCGGACAGGACCACCGCGCGGAAGATCGTGTTCTCCAGTTGGCGCACATTGCCCGGCCATGAATAGCGCTCGATCAATCGCGTTGCGGCGGCGCTCAGGGCGGCCACGGGCTTGTTCTCCTCGGCCGCGAAGCGGGCGACGAAATGTCTCGCCAGCGGGGTGATGTCGGGCCTTCGGTCGCGCAACGCGGGCACCTCGATCGGAAACACGTTGAGCCGGTAATAAAGATCGGTGCGGAAGCTGCCGCCCTGCGCCATTTCGGCGAGATCGCGGTTGGTGGCGGAAATAATGCGCACGTCCACCTTCACCGGCCGCTTGGAGCCGACGGGGTCCACTTCACCTTCTTGCCACGCCCGCAGCAGCTTCACTTGCATGTCCAGACGCAATTCCCCGATCTCGTCCAGAAACAGGGTGCCACCATCCGCTTCCTGGAACTTGCCCAGGTGCTTGTCGGAGGCACCGGTAAAGGAGCCTTTCTCGTGGCCGAACAGCAGCGACTCGATGAGATTCTCGGGGATGGCGCCGCAATTGACGGTGACGAAGGGCTTGCCGGCGCGCGCCGAGGTGCCTTCAAGGGCACGCGCGATAAATTCCTTGCCGGTGCCGCTCTCGCCCTCGATCAGGATGGGAATGTCGGACTGGGCGGCGCGGGCACCCAGCCGCAGCACCTGCGTCATCTCCGGCGAAAAGGCGACCAGATCCTCGAAGCCAAGGCGGTTCTCGGCCTTCTTCTTGAGCTGCTTCACCGCGCCCGAGAGGGTTCCGATCTTGAGCTGGTTGCGGATCGAGACCGCAAGCCGCTCGGGATTGGCGGGCTTGACCAGAAAATCATTGGCGCCGGTGCGCATGGCCTGGACGGCAGCCTCGATCCCTCCTTTGGCGGTCAGGACGATCACCGGTAGCTCAGGATGTCGCGGACGCAACCGTGCCAGCACGTCCAGTCCGCCAATATCGGGCATGATGAGGTCGAGCAGGACAAGATCGATCTCGCCGCGGCGAGGGCCATCGATCAGATCCAGCGCCGGCCGGCCGCCGGGCGCGATGATGACTCCCATTCCGCTGCGGGTGATCGTCGCTTCCAAGAGGCGGCGCTGGACCGGATCGTCATCCACCACCAGAATCGTCGGCGCCATGCTCAAATTCCCGGTAAGGCCGGCGTATTCTCCGACCTGTCCGGTAAATGCCGCGTTTAAGCTTGTCTTTCCGTGGCACCGGCGCCGGTATGCTTAAGAAAGGCTGAACCGCACGGCGAAAGGGTGGGGCGTGAGCCCAGTTTTCCCCTCGAACATTCTGTCGCACCCTCGGGCCTCGGCGATTGCCGCTGAGCGCCTGTTTGCTATATTGCCCGCTCTTCACCCAAGGCGAATCCGATGGCAGACGATCACTACACACACGGCGCGATGGACATCAGCCAAAACCAGCGCTCCTACGCCGGCTTCGTCGGTTTCGTCAAATATTCGTTGGCCTTCATCCTCCTAGTTTTGATCTTCCTCGCCGTTTTCCGGACTCACGGCTAAAGGGCGAGGGGCTGGGGGATGAAGCTCGCGGTCCCCCGGGAAACACGCACCGGCGAGACGCGTGTCGCGGCGACCCCGGAATCCGTCAAAAAACTGAAAGGCCTGGGTCTCGATGTCACAGTCGAGAGCGGCGCCGGCGAAGGCGCCAATATCGCCGATTCCGCCTTCAGCGCGGCTGGCGCCGGGGTTGCCCCCGATGCGAAATCGGCGCTGTCGGGCGCCGAAATAGTGCTCAAGGTGCGCGCGCCCTCGATCGAGGAGGGCGCACTGATCGCCAACGGCTCGGTGGTCGCGGCTCTGTTCGCGCCGCATGCGGAGAAGCCGGCGATTGCGGCCCTTGCGGACCGGGGCACAACCCTCTTTGCGATGGAATTTTTGCCGCGTATTTCCCGTGCCCAGTCGATGGATGTGTTGTCGTCCCAGGCCAACCTCGCCGGCTACAAGGCGGTGATCGATGCCGCCGCCAGCTTCGGCCGCGCCATGCCGATGATGATGACCGCAGCGGGAACCATTGCGCCGGCGCGCGTGATGGTGATGGGCGTGGGCGTGGCCGGTCTGCAAGCCATCGCCACGGCACGCCGTCTGGGTGCGATCGTCAGCGCCACCGATGTGCGGCCCGCCACCAAGGAGCAGGTGGAAAGCCTGGGGGGCACTTTCATTGCGGTGATGGACGAGGAATTCAAGAATGCCCAGACCGCGGGCGGCTATGCCAAGGAAATGTCGCCCGAATATCGGGCCAAGCAGGCAGCCCTCATCGCCGAGACGGTCAGGAAGCAGGATATCGTGATTACGACCGCGCTCATCCCCGGGCGCAAAGCTCCGGTCCTGGTGAGCGAGGCGATGGTCAAATCCATGAAGCCGGGATCGGTCATTGTCGATCTGGCGGCCGAGCAGGGGGGCAACACGCCGCTCACCCGGCGGGATCAGGTGGTCAAGGTCCATGGCGTGACCATCATGGGATACACCAATCTTCCCGCGAGGCTCGCCGGGGACGCATCGGCGCTCTATGCGCGCAATCTTTTCAATTTCGTCTCGCTGTTGGTGGACAGAAAAACCGGCGCTCTCGCCATCGATTGGAACGATGAGATCGTCAAAGGCGCGGTGATCGCCAGGGACGGGCAGCTCACGCACCCGGCATTGAACGCATCATGACCCTGCGGGCGCGGCGCAGGGTTGGGGGCGGGACTCGGAATGGAGTTGACCGATGGAATTGATCGATCCTTTTGTTTTCCGGTTGTCGATTTTCGTGCTGGCGATTTTCGTGGGCTATTTCGTGGTGTGGAGCGTGACGCCCGCGCTGCACACGCCGTTGATGAGCGTCACCAACGCCATATCCTCGGTGATCGTGGTGGGTGCCTTGATCGCGCTTTCGGTGGAAGCGGTATCGAGTGCGTCTTGGACGGCGAAAATCCTGGGCTTCGTGGCGTTGATTCTGGCCAGCGTGAACATCTTTGGCGGCTTTCTGGTCACCGCCAGGATGCTCGCGATGTACAAGAA
>JBOHKF010000261.1:0-2355 GCA_050729015.1 Rhizomicrobium sp.
GTGCCTCACCCCATTCGCGCAAGGGAAGATGCACGCCGTCGCGCGTCACCAGAAAGCCGTCTTCGAAGTGCGGCGTGGCCGGATCGTTGCCCACAGGCGGCTGCACGGAAGCGCAACCGAAGAGCAAAAGACATATCCACATCGCCAGAAAGCGCATGCAACCGAGCTTGAAGGGATTACGTTAGCAGGCCGATCATGGCCGCCGGGAGCCGGCTAGCCAAGGTGCCTGAGACCATTGCGCGCAGCACCATGGGGCCATCTCGCCGGCGTTCGGGGCATCGGCGCGTCGTTACCGCGCTCATTCGCGCGCGACAGGGGTGGGGAGCCCGGCTAATGTCCCAAGGCGATGACCAAACCGCCCGAGATACGCGCCCTGGGAGGCGCGCGCGCCCTGCCCCCCTTGGTGCTGGTGATGTTCCACTTCAGCGAAGGACACGGCTACCGCAATTTCTGGCCCCTCGATCTTGTCGCGGCACGGGGCTATGTGTGGGTGGAATTCTTCTTCTGCCTGTCGGGCTTCGTTCTCACCTATGTCTATGGGCCGAGGCTGAAGCAGCTTTTGACCAGAGAGGGCTATTGCGCCTTCCTCAAAGCCCGCCTTGTCAGGCTCTACCCGTTGCATCTTTTCATGCTGCTTGCCGTGCTGGCGTTTGTGATCGTCACCCGCACGCTGGCCCATTTCGGCCATTATCATTCGATCTTCGATCTCAAATATCACCAGGACGTGAGCGTGAAAGGCTTCGTCTTGAGCCTCTTTATGCTTCATGGCTGGAACACCATGGACCGGCTGACCTGGAACGGCGTTTCGTGGTACGTCAGCGTGGAATGGGGCCTTTGCCTGCTGTTTCCCATCTTGGTGTGGTTTTCCCGGGGGCGAATGGCGCGGGGACTCGTTCTGATTGCCGCTGGAATCGCCGGTCTTTTGGCGCTGGACCTGACCTCCGGGGGCCATGTGGGACTCGACATCACCTATCACAATGGCCTTCTCAGAGGTTTGGCCGATTTCGCGACCGGCGTCGGCTTTGCGGTGCTCTACGGTCATCTCAGGCCGCGCGATCTTCTTCCGGACTGGGCGCATTCGGCAATTCAGGTCGCTATCCTGGCCGCGCTTTTTTCGGCCCTTTACGGGACCGGCTGGTCGCACACCAACAAGGACATTCTCGCCGCCCTGCCCATGATGGCGCTGGTGCTGGCGCTCTCCTTCGACCGCGGCCTCATCGCCAGCGCGCTCAAGAACCCGGTGCTGCAAATGTTGGGGCGGTGGTCCTATGCGGTCTATATCGGGCAGACCTTCTGGCTTTTGATGATCCGCGTGTTCGAGCAGCGTCTCTATCCGCCGCCCCTGACACCCGTTCTGGGCACGACCTTCCTCAGCCTCTCCTGGTGGGCAGAGCCCTTGGGCCTGGTGATCGCCTGCACTCTCTGGGGTGGTCTGCTTGCGAACCTCGTCGAGCACCCTGCGGCAGACCGCTTCAAGAGAAGCATGCGACTTGACCGTGCGAGCGCCGCCGCGCCATCGTGACCCGTTACGCCGAGGAGACTTCCATGCCTATCAGCTTCAAGGACAAGGTCGCCATCGTCACCGGGGCCGGCGGCGGCCTCGGCCGTGCCCATGCGCTGGAGTTGGCAAGACGAGGTGCCAAAGTCGTGGTCAACGATCTTGGCGGATCGATGGACGGCATGGGCGGCAGCTCTGCGGCAGCGGAATCGGTAGCGAAGGAAATCAGGGCGGCCGGTGGCGAAGCCATCGCCAATGGGGCTTCCGTGACCGACGATGCCGGGGTGGGACACCTGGCCAAGCAAACGATGGACGCCTGGGGCCGCATAGATATCCTGGTCGCCAATGCCGGCATTCTGCGCGACAAGAGCTTCGCCAAGATGGAGATGAGGGATTTCGAGACGGTGGTGAATGTTCATCTGATGGGCACGGTCAAGCCCGCCCACGCCATCTGGCCGATCATGCGGGCCCAGAAATATGGCCGCATCGTCGTCACCACGTCCTCCACCGGTCTTTACGGCAATTTTGGCCAGACCAATTATGGCGCCGCCAAGCTTTCCCTGGTCGGGTTCATGAATTCGCTCAAGCTGGAGGGGGAAAAGGACAACATAAAAGTCAACGCGATCTGCCCTGTCGCCGCCACCCGCATGACCGAGAACCTGATGCCGCCGGCGGTGATGGAAATGCTCAAGCCCGACTATGTGACGCCGGCGGTGGTGTTCCTGGCATCGGAGGAAGCTCCAACCGGCATGATCCTTAGCGCGGCGGCAGGAGTCTTTGCCGCATGCCGGATCGAGGAAACCGACGGCATCAATCTGGGCCAGCACGCCACCGCCGACGATATCGCGGCGCATTTT
>JBOHKF010000262.1:0-1813 GCA_050729015.1 Rhizomicrobium sp.
GTATTTGCCTTTGTCTTCGACCACGGTACCAACAGGAAGCCCGGCCGGCAGAAGACCGCCATCGCCGGAAGAAAACACCTGGTCGCCCGGATTGAGACTCGCCGTGGGGGACATGGCGTCGAGCAGCGGCATTTGGGTGTTGTCGCCCACCAGCATCGCCCGATGGTTGCCGGGCGCGGAGGCCACCGGAATACGGCTGTTGAGATCGGTCAGCAGGATCACCCAGCTGGTGCGACTGCCGGTCAGGTAAATCCGCCCGATCATGCCGCGCGCATCCACCACCGCTTCGCCCGGCTTGACGCCATCGGCGGTGCCCGCATCCAGGATCATGGTCTCGAGGAAGGGCCGGTTGGCGCGGCCGATCACGCGCGCCAGCACCGAATGTACAGAGCGATCGGGTACGGCATGAAGCAGCGATCGATAGCGTTCGACGCGGTCTTCCATCACCACCGCCACGTTGCGCCACTGCCTCAGCCGCGCATTCTCCTCCTTGAGGCGCAGATTTTCACGGTAGACGCCGAACAGCTCGTTTACCGACCCCGCCCAGCGGTCGAACTCGGTGGCGGGATAGTGGGTGGCCGCCAACAGCGGCTCCATGCGGTCAATGATGGCGGTGCGGGCGCGATCGAAAAGACCGGACTCGGCCCTTCCCAGAAGCACCAGCACCACGGCCAGAGCCAGGACGATCACCAGTGGAAGCTGGGCATTGCCTTTGCGGGCGATTTTCCAGGTGCCATTGGCCATGGACTTGGGCTAGGGGCCCCTTCAGCCCTTCTCTAGTGCAACTCCAGGAAAAGTGCGAAGCGGCTTTCCATCCGGAATTGCGAAAACGAGTACTTGGAGCGGAGTACCGATTCTGGGAAACGGCGATCCTCTCTAAAACGCGGTGGACAGGACGTGACGCATACCTTTGCTGTTTTCCAACACTCGGCCCGTTCCCAGCGCCACGCACGACAAGGGATCGTCGGCGATAGAGACGGGAAGGCCGGTTTCGTTGCGCAGAACGGAGTCGAGATTGGCGAGCAGCGAGCCGCCGCCGGTAAGCACGATGCCCTTGTCGACGATGTCGGCCGCCAGTTCGGGTGGCGTGGCTTCCAAGGCAACTTTCACCGCTTCCACGATGGCGCCCACCGGTTCGGCGAGGGCTTCGGCGATATGGCGCTGGGTGATGGTGATTTCCTTGGGCACGCCGTTCAGAAGGTCGCGGCCCTTGATCTCCATGGTGACGCCGCTGCCATTCTCGGGCGCCGCGGCCGAGCCGATCTGCTTCTTGATCCGTTCCGACGATGCTTCCCCGATCAGAAGATTCTGGTGGCGCCGGATGTAGGCAATGACGGCCTCGTCCATCTTGTCGCCACCCACGCGCACGCTTCGCGAATAGACAATGCCGCCGAGCGACAGCACGGCCACTTCGGTGGTGCCGCCGCCGATATCCACCACCATCGAGCCGGTGGGCTCGGAGACCGGAAGGCCGGCGCCGATCGCCGCCGCCATCGGTTCCTCGATCAGGAACACCCGCCGGGCGCCCGCCGACAGCGCCGATTCCTGAATTGCCCGGCGTTCGACTGCGGTCGAACCCGACGGCACGCAAACGATGATCATGGGATTGGCGAAAGAGCGGCGGTTGTGAACCTTGCGGATGAAATGCTTGATCATTTCCTCCGCCACTTCGAAATCCGCGATCACCCCGTCGCGCATCGGCCGGATGGCCTCGATGTTGCCGGGGGTGCGGCCCAGCATCATCTTGGCGTCGTTGCCCACCGCGCGCACGGATTTCTTGCCCGAGCGGGTGGTCATGGTGGCTACCACCGAC
>JBOHKF010000263.1:0-2723 GCA_050729015.1 Rhizomicrobium sp.
GTGGGGGGGATCGCCAGCTTCTATATCGTGCTGCAGACCCATGTTGATTATTACGCCCAGCACTTGTTCTTCGTGCATCGCTGGGCCCATTTCGTGCTCCATCACGCCGGCGCCTTCTTGATCGCGATGGGAATGAGCGGGCCGGTCCTCTATGCGGGCTTGCCGGATTTCCTGAAGCCCCTGGTGAGGGCCCGGCCGGTGAGAGCCACCCTCGATTTGTTGCAGCATCCAGCCCTGGCGCCGGCGCTATTCGTGGGCCTTCTTTATTTCTGGCTGATCCCCGCCATCCACACCCGCGTCATGCTGGACGAGAATCTTTATATGCTGATGAACTGGACCATGGCGCTCGATGGCGTGCTGTTCTGGTCGCTGGTGCTGGACAGCCGGCCCAAGCCGCCGGCCAGGCTCTCGCACCTCATGCGGGGGCTGATGATTCTTTTGATCGAACTGCCGCAAATGCTCCTGGGCGCCATCCTTTCGCTTTCCACGACCGATTTCTATCCGGTCTACAATATTTGCGGACGGGTGTTCGACATGACCGCGCTCACCGATCAGCATTATGGCGGGTTGATCATCTGGTTGCCGGGCACGCTCACCAGCTTCGCCGCCATGATCGTGGTGCTGGCAACCATGCGGGTCTGCGAAGAAAAGGCGGAAGCGGAGAAGAACGCCGCGGGCCAGGGCCTTCAGGCCTTCCGAAGCTCCGCAAAACTTACATGACAATGGCCGCCGTGCTTCTCGAAATAGCGCTGGTGATAATCTTCCGCGCGCCAGAAGGGCGGTGCCGGCTCGATCGTTGTGACGATGGGTGCTTTGTGGCGTCCTGATGCCTTTGCCGCTTCCAGCCTCTCGCGGGCGATGCGTACCTGCTCCGGCCCGTGGGTGAAGATCGCGGATCGGTACTGCGTTCCCACGTCCGGGCCTTGCCGGTTGCGTTCCGTGGGGTTGTGCATCCTGAAGAAGAGATCGACCAGGCTGGCATAGGAAACCCCGGCCGGATCGAAAACCACTTCCACGACTTCGGCATGATCGGTGTCGCCGCGGCAGACCTGCCTGTAGGTGGGGTTTGGAATGATCCCGCCGGCATAGCCGCTCACCGCATCGCTGACGCCAGGCACCTCCCGGAAGAATTGCTCCACGCCCCAGAAACATCCCGCTCCGAACAGCGCCTTTTCCATTTCCTGCTCCTTCGTGCCTGTCTTCCTATTATGGGTATGAGAGGGCGTTCTTTTCCGCTCCAAAAATATTGCCATGTCGCAATAGGGTCTCGCAGAGCCGCTTCGCACTTTTCCTGGATTTGCTCTATAGGGCCGTACCATGAAAATCGTGGTCATCGGCGGCGGGGTGGCCGGCCTCTCCATAGGCTGGCGCCTGGCCCAGGCGGGTGAAGAGGTCACCGTGCTGGAGCGCGCCAGCCCCGGCCAAGGCGCAACCGCAGCTTCCGCAGGCATGTTGGCGGTGACCGCGGAACATTTGGACGCCACCCAGGCGGAACGTGATTTTGCTTTCCGTTCCAAAGGCTTGTGGCCGGGCTTTGCGCAAGAAGTTGAAACCGTCAGCGGCCGCGCCATCGGCTATAAAGAGGTGGGTGCGCTGATCCTGGCAGAAGACGCGATTGGCCTGGACCGACTTTGGCGTCAGGCGGCGGGCGCCCGCGATACGGAACTGGTGAATGCGGCGCGTGTGCGCGAAATCGCGCCCCTGGCGACGGGCGCCATCGCGGGCGGCCTATGGTCGAAAGAAGAGGCCATCGTCAACAACCGGGCTCTGGGATGGGCGCTGGCTTCGGTTTTCCAGAAGGCGGGAGGAAACCTCAAGATCAACGAAGCGGCGGTACGGATCGAACGCAAGGAAGGGCGAGCGGCGGTCGCGCACACACCGTTCGGCCTTCATCACGCCGACCTTTTCGTGCTGGCGGCAGGCGCCTGGAGCGGGCTTCTTGAAAAGGATATGGCGCCGATCATTCCGGTCAAGGGCGAGATGATCTGGCTGGCGCCGCCGCCCACGCAGACGCCGCCCAACTTCGTGATCTGGGGCCATGGCGTCTATGCGGTGCCGCGCGACGGCGGATTGATGATCGGCGCTACCGTGGAGGAAGCGGGATTTGACACCGCCACCACCGAAAAGGCGCGGCAAGCCCTTTTGTCCGCCGCCACCGGCCTGATGCCGTCGTTGCGCAACTGGCGGATCGAGGATCAGTGGGCGGGGCTGCGACCCAGGGCGCCGGATGGATTGCCGCTCCTGGGCCCGTCGGCGGTAGAGGGCCTTTGGCTCGCAAGCGGTCAATACCGCAACGGCATCCTCTTCGCGCCGGCATTGGCGGAAGCCCTCTCGCAGCAGATTCTGGGGAAGGCTCCGGGTATCGCCGCTTTCGATCCCAAGCGTTTTGCATCGTGACGTTTGCGCTCGATGCCCGCCTCGAAAACGATAGCCATTTCGCCGCCGACTGGCCGCTCTCGCGCCTCATCCTCATGAACGATGTCCGCTTTCCGTGGCTGATCCTGGTGCCGCGGCGCGAAGGCGCAGTCGAACTGACAGACCTTGCAAGGGCAGACCGCCTTCTTCTGGTCGAGGAGATGGCCCGCGCGGGCAATTTGCTGCGCGCTCTTCCGGCGGTCGCCAAGCTCAATTTCGGGGCATTGGGCAATCGCGTGGCGCAGCTCCATGTCCATGTCGTGGGCCGGCAAGAGGGCGATGCGGCCTGGCCGGGGCCGGTGTGGGGA
>JBOHKF010000264.1:0-3810 GCA_050729015.1 Rhizomicrobium sp.
CTCTCGTGCCGGGGCCGCAAAGTGATCGAGAACCGAACCAACAAGGCCGAGATTGCGTTTTCGGCAACCCACGCCCGCGGTGGCCATCAGGATGGCATCGCCGACGCATTGATGAAAGCGATCCGCCAGTGATCCGGTTCCGGCGCATCCCGACCTACCGGCTTGCACTCTATTACCTTGGCGCTATCGTGGTGGCAGCTCTGTTGCTGTCGCTGCTGGGACAGGTGCATCAGGAGCCGGCGAATCTGGTTTTCTCCGCCCTGGTGTTGTTGGCGGCGTGCTTCGGCGCCAATTGGGTTTTTGCCCGCATCTTCGGCGCCCAATCCAAATGGGAATCCGTCGGCATCAGCGCCGTGATCCTCGCCCTGATTATCACGCCGGTGGCGGGCAATGATATCTCCGGCGTGGGTTTTTTAATCCTCGCCGCGGCCTGCGCGATGGCCTCCAAATATCTACTGGCGCTTGGCAGGCGGCATATTTTCAATCCCGCCGCCTTCGGCGTCGCGCTTGCGGGAACTGGCCTGAATCGGGCCGTGAACTGGTGGGTGGGAGACAACACCATCCTTCTGCCGGTGATCCTCGCAGGTGGTCTTTTGATCCTCTCCCGTCTGCGCTCCTACGAGATGGTGGCCAGCTTCATGGCGGTGGTGCTGAGCATCGCCGTGGTGGAAGGCGGTGGCGCCAGCCCCGGCTTGTCACTGTCGATGATGTCCATGCATTCGATGTTCTTCTTCTTCGCCATAGTAATGCTGACCGAACCGCGGACCGCACCGATCGGCCGCGTGCCCCAGATCGTCTATGGCGCGCTGGTGGGGCTATGCTTCGCGCCCACAACCCATATCGGTGCCTACTATTTTACTCCGGAAGTGGCGCTCTTGGCCGGCAACCTTTTCGCCTTCCTGACTCGATGCCGGTGCCTCAAGCACTGGGCGGATGTGCTGGCGCGCAAGAGGACCGCAAATATCTGAGCGTTGAGTGAAAGCCGTAGTGAAACCGGAATTTTCGCGCCGGTACCGGCGAATTGGATGTATGATCGTGTATCCGGCGAGGTAATCATGAACGAGCTTTCCAGGCGGAGCGCTACGGCACTGTGCATCGGTTTCGGAACGAGCCTGCTTCTCCCCGGAGCAGCACAAGCCAAGGCGCCGCTGCTCCGGCGCCCCATACCCCATGGCAACGGCGAGACCCTGCCCGTTGTCGGCGTGGGGACTGTCGAAGTCTTCGATGTCGGCTCCTCGCCTCAGGAATTGGCCGGTCCCACAGGGGTCGTTCGCGCCCTGGTGGATGACGGCGGCAGCCTGATCGATACCGCTCCCTCCTATGGTCAGGCAGAAACCGCCATTGGCGACATCCTGGCGGCGACCGGCTTGAGGCCGCGTGTGTTTCTGGCCACCAAACTGGAACGCTACGAGCCCGGCAGCGAAGCCGAGGAGGCGCGCCAGTCCCTTGCGAGACTGAAAACCGCCAAAGTGGATGTGCTGCAACTCCACAATGTGCGCGATGCCGGGCAGGATATGAAGGGAATCAACGCGCTCAAGGGACAAGGGTTGTGCCGGTACACCGGGATTACCAGCACCTACCGGCGGAGCTATGACGCGGTTGAGGCAATCATAAAGCGGACGAAGCCGGATTTTCTGGAGATCGACTACGCCATCGACAACCGCACGGCCGAACAGAGAATTCTGCCTGCGGCCGCCGATGCCGGGACGGCCGTCCTGGTGGCACTTCCCTTCGGGCGAGGCCGCCTGTTCCGAAAGGCGTTGGGTCGGAAACTGCCCGGTTGGGCCGCGGATTTCGACTGCGCCAGTTGGGGCCAGTTTTTCCTGAAATTTGTTCTCGCAAACCCCGCGGTCACGGCAGTCATTCCCGGCACCGACAAGACTGAACACTTGATTGACAATCTGGGCGCGGGACGGGGCCGCCTGCCGGATGCCAGGCAGAGGGCACAGATGGTGCAATATCTGGATTCGCTCGGCTGACGGCGCCGGCCTGACTCTGGCAGTGACGACATGATTTGGACCTCGCTTCCCGAACGCTTGCTGAAACGGGCCGCCATGGTGGAGCCTGTCGAGCGCAAGGCCGCCATCCTGGCATTCTCGCTTAATTTCGTCCTTCTGGGGACGTATTACATCCTCAGGCCGCTGCGGGACACGATGGGCACAGTGTTCGGTGTCGCCCGTCTGCAGGATCTGTTCACCGGTACATTCGTCCTGATCTTCTTGAGCGCGCCCTTGTTCTCATGGGCGGCTTCCAGGGTGAGGCTGAGCCGCTTTCTACCGGGGGTCTTCTGCTTCCTGCTGGCAAATCTGCTGTTCTTCTATGCCCTGTTTCACATCGCCCCTCACAGTAAGTGGGTCGCCGGCGCCTACTTCTGCTGGTTCAGTTCCATCAATCTGATTTTGATCTCGGTCTTCTGGACGTTGATGGCAGACACCTTCTCTGCCGGCCAGGCGAAGCGGCTCTACGGCCTGATCGCGGCCGGAGGCAGCCTGGGCGCGATCAGCGGCCCCCTCATCACCACGTCACTGGCGGTCAGAATAGGCATTGACGGATTGTTCCTGATCGCGATTGCCGGCTTCTCGATCGTGATCCTGCTGATGCAGCTTCTGATCCGCGAGAAGGAAAGGCTGCTAGCTTCCGGCGAGGATACGCAAAGGACGCGGCTGGACCATGCGCTCCCGGGAAACCCCTTCCGGGGATTCACGCTGCTGTGGAAGTCGGCCTACATGATGGGGCAGGCGGCCTTCATGCTGCTGATGACCTGGATCGCCACGCTTCTGTATTTCATGCAGGCCGGTCTTATCGCCAGGACCTACTCGGCGATCGAACAGCGAACCGACGCCTTCGCCAATGTCGATCTGTTCGTCAATGTCTCGACGGTCTTGATATTGATCTTTGGCCTCGGTGCCGTATTTCGCCGTTTCGGGGTGACGGCCAGTTTGGTGCTCAGCCCTCTTCTCATGGTGCTTGCCTGTGCCGGGGTCATGGTGGCGCCGACCTTGCTCATGGTTCAGGCCGCCCGCTCTCTTCAGCGCATTTCCCAATACGCGATTGCGCGGCCCAGCCGCGAAGTCTTGTTCACGGTGGTGGATCAGCAGAGCAAGTACAAAGCCAAGAATGTCATCGATACCGTCGTCTACCGGTTCGGTGACTTGACCGCGGCCTGGATGCAGGCAGGATTGCGCGCCGGCGGCTTGGGCCTGATCGGGGTGGTGGCTTTCGGCGTCGGCGTTTCGGCGGCCTGGGGCTTGGTGGCGGCCGGCTTAGGCAGGCGCTACGAGGCTATCGCCGGCGCCCATCGAGATCGCGCCCTAACCGCGATCGCTTAGGAGACGCAAGGCTCATGGATCGGCGCGCCCACGGACCTGTCACCCGATTGCTCAAGCTCGCCGGCGAGATAGAACCGCTGGAGGGCAAGGCGGTCGGTATCTCTTTTGTCTATTTTTTCTTTCTGATGGCCAGTTATTTCATCCTCCGGCCGCTGCGCGACACGATGGGGACGGTTTATGGCGTTGCCCACCTTCAGGAACTCTTCACCGGCACCTTCATCGTAAGCTTGATTGCGGCGCCGGTTTTCGCCGGCCTCGCATCGTGCATCCGGCTGTCGAAATTTTTGCCCTGGGTTTATGGCTTCATTGCCCTCACGATGGTTGTCTTTTATTTCCTGTTTGAGAACATCCGCAACGACCGGTGGGTCGCTGCGGCCTTCTATATTTGGCTCAGCACCTTCAATCTCATTACGATATCGGTTTTCTGGAGCCTGATGGCGGACATTTTCTCCAGCGGCCAGGCGAAGCGCCTGTTCGGCTT
>JBOHKF010000265.1:0-1501 GCA_050729015.1 Rhizomicrobium sp.
GAATAAGGGCGCTAATCAATCTCAGGGGACGCAATGACGACCTTTCCTGGTGGCGCAAAGAGACCGGCGCCGCCAAGGCCCACGCCATCAGCCATCTCGATGCCATGCTCGATTCCCGCAAGCTTCCCACAAAAGAGCTGTTGCTGCGCTTGATCGAAGCTTTCGACAGCGCCCCCCGTCCTTTTGTTCTCAAGTGCTCGGGCGGGCAGGACCGTACCAGCTTTGCCGCGGCGCTCTATCTCATCCACAAGAACGGCTGGGGAGCGATGGCGCAAGCGCGCGCCCAATATGCCCGTTTCCCCTATTTGCACTTTCCCAAGAAGCATCAGCGCTGGCTGAAACCGTTTGTCGATTTCGCCCACGAGGATGCCGAGGGTCTGGCTCTCTCGCTCTGGATCCGGGATCGCTATACGCCCGCCTGCCTCAAACGCTGGCTCGACGGGCATGGTTTTTCCGAGACTTATGCCGGCATCTTCGTGACGCCCACCCGCAGCCCCTTTCAATGGTGAAGCCGCTCCTGCTTGGTCCCGGCATTCGTCTGTGGCGCGAGAAATTTCCCGAGAACCGTCAGGAGGCGCTTCTGCATGCCGTGCTGACCGGTATCGCCGAGGCGCCATTCTATCGGCCACGCATGCCGGGTTCCGGCAAGGAATTTTCGGTCGAGGAAAGCAATCTCGGCCCGCTGGGCTGGGTATCCGACAAAAACGGCTATCGCTACCAGCCGGACCACCCCATCACGGGAAAGCCATGGCCCGCCATTCCTTTGCCGCTCATGGATCTATGGCGCGAGATCGCCGGGGCGCCCGACGCGGAATGTTGCCTGGTCAATCTCTACCGCGGGCCGGCGCGGATGGGCCTTCATCAGGATAAGGACGAAATTGCACTTTCGGCGCCGGTTGTTTCGGTCTCGCTGGGGGATGAGGCCCTGTTCCGGATCGGCGGTCAGAGGCGCCAGGGTCCAACCCAAAGCGTCGTGCTTCATTCCGGAGACGTGGTGATGTTCGGAGGTCCGGCGAGGCTTGCCTATCACGGGATCGACCGCATCCGGTCGGGCAGCGCCTCGCTGGTACCAGGCGGAGGCAGGATCAATCTCACTTTGCGGCGGGTGAGGTTGGGCGGCGGGTGAGGCTCGGCGGCGGGTGAGGCTCGGCGGTGGGTGAGGCTGTGTGGTGCGCCCGCCAAAAAAAACGCCCGGCCGCTAGGCCGGGCGTAGAAACGCGCCGTTACGCGCTATGGATGCCCGGAGGGGATAACCGGCATCCGCGAAAAACGGGGCCCGACATGCGAGCGGGGGGGCAGAGCCTGCCAAGCCGAACCGTCTTCGTGATTGAACCTATGCGGGAAAGACACAGTTTTCAAGTTTTTTCAAACAACCGGCGTTTTACAAAAAATTCAGCGTGACAGTTGTATATTTATCACCATCATTTTTCCACCCGTTTCCCGCCTCTCTCCGCCCCTTCTGGCGCCCCTTCTGGCGCCCCTTCCGGCCGAAGTGCGGTTT
>JBOHKF010000266.1:0-2412 GCA_050729015.1 Rhizomicrobium sp.
GGCTGACGCCGTCGCCCGCCCACAGCGACGCGATGATTGACGATCTGATTGCGGCCCTCAATGCGGTGTGGGACGCCCACAAGCTCGCGCGCGCGGCGTGATGCGGGGGCCGACGGCCCGAAGCAGGAAGCGCGCGCCGGGCGCCAACCGGTACGGCGCGCGGCTCTGCAACCGGCATTGAATCCCAAGCGCGAGATTTTCGTCGAGTTCGTAGTCCGGAAGAATGCCGTCAAGGCGACCGCGATCGATTCCGTCACCGGCGAGGAAGCAAGCATTATCGGGCCGCTTCGGGCGGGCCGCGACGCCCTCGCTCAAGCCGCGATCCGCAAGCTCGAATATGTCATCACGAAAAAGGCGGGAATTGCCGGTTCCTGAAACGCCGGGCCCTGAAACGCCGGTCCCGTCCTAAATCCGCTTCTTGCGGGGCTTGCCCAGCCCGATGCGCTTGGCGAATTCGCTGCGCCGTTGAGCATAGTTCGGCGCGGTCATCGGATAGTCCGCGGGCAGGTTCCACTTGGCGCGATAGGCTTCGGGCGAAAGGCCATATTGAGCGCGCAAATAGCGCTTGAGCATTTTCAGTTTCCTGCCGTCTTCCAGGCAGACAAGGTAATCCGGCGTCACCGACTTTCTTACCGACACGGCAGGGGCCCGGATGAGCGCGCCGGGGCCGGCGCCCGCAAAGCCGCCCAGGGTGGCGTGCACGCTTTTGATCACTTGCGGCAAATCTTCGGCCGCGACCGGGTTCTTACTCACATAGGCGGTGACGATTTCCGTCACCAGCTTCAGTATCTCTTCTTCACGGCGATTGCCGTCTTCCATGTATTGAGCCTGATCTTTACTGTGATTACTGGAATCAGTCGAATCTATTCTACAACATAGTGAGGCCTATTCCTATCGGCCTGAAAGCGCTCGGCCAAGAGGCTGGAAAGCCGGCGCTTTTCCGGCATTCCCGGGAAGGTTGGGAGCAGCGGCAAACCCGCGCTAGATTTGGTGTGCCAGCCGCGGTAAATCCGCGAACCCTGCTTGCCCCGTCTAGATTGGGCGCGCGCCGGGGGCGCGTTCGAAAAGGTGGTGTGTGATGTCGGCCGTGGCAAGTCCCGTTTCAGACGATGGCTTTTTTACCCGCTCGTTGGCCGAGACCGATGGCGAGATTGCCGCCGCAATCGGATCCGAACTCGCGCGCCAGCGCGGCAAGATCGAGTTGATCGCCTCGGAAAATATCGTTTCCAGGGCGGTCCTGGAGGCGCAAGGTTCCGTCCTCACCAACAAGTATGCCGAAGGCTATCCGGGCAGGCGCTATTATGGCGGCTGCGAATATGTGGACGTGGTCGAGCAACTCGCGATTGAGCGCGCCAAGAAGCTCTTCAGTTCCGGCTTCGCCAATGTCCAGGCCCATTCGGGCAGCCAGATGAACCAGGCCGTATTTCTGGCGCTGCTTCAGCCCGGCGACACGTTCATGGGACTGGACCTCGCTGCCGGTGGCCATCTCAGCCACGGCTCGCCCGTCAACCTGAGCGGCAAATGGTTCAAGCCCATCGCCTATGGCGTGCGCCGTGACGATCATCGCCTGGACATGGATGAGATCGCAGCCCTGGCCAGGGCGCACCGGCCCAAGCTCATCATCGCCGGGGGCACGGCCTATTCGCGCATCTGGGACTTCAAGCGCTTCCGCGAGATTGCCGACGAAGTGGGCGCCTATCTGATGGTGGACATGGCGCATTTCGCCGGCCTGGTGGCCGGCGGCGTGCATCCATCGCCATTGCCGTATGCGCATGTGGTGACGTCCACCACCCACAAGTCGCTGCGCGGTCCCAGGGGCGGACTGATCCTCACCGACGACGAGGCGATGGCCAAGAAGATCAACTCCGCGATCTTTCCGGGCCTGCAGGGCGGGCCCTTGATGCATGCGATCGCCGCCAAGGCGGTCGCATTCCACGAAGCGCTTCAGCCCGGCTTTAGGCTTTATGCCCGCAATGTCGTCGAGAACGCCCGGGTGCTGGCGGAGAGCTTGAAAGATCTGGGGCTCGACATCGTGTCGGGGGGCACGGACAATCACTTGCTGCTGGTGGATCTGCGGCCCAAGCAGGCGACCGGCAAGGCGGCGGAAAAGGCGCTGGACCGCGCCTTCATCACCTGCAACAAGAATGCCATTCCCTACGATCCCGAAAAACCATTCGTTACTTCCGGAATCCGGCTTGGGACGCCCGCCGGTACCACCCGCGGTTTCGGTGCCGCCGAATTCCGGGAAATCGGCAAGTGGATCGTGGAGGTGGTGGATGGCCTTGCCGGCAAAAACCATGAGGAAGGCGATGAGCAGACGGAAGCCCAAGTGCGAAAGCGCGTGGGCGAGCTTTGCCGCCGCTTTCCGATTTATTGAGAGGGTTCGATGCGCTGCCCCTTTTGCGGACATGA
>JBOHKF010000267.1:0-3246 GCA_050729015.1 Rhizomicrobium sp.
GTGTAGGTCCTTGGCGCCTGGGGCACGTAGCGCACGCCATACCTCGCCGCGATCACCTCCCGGACCTCGGCGATCGCCTCGGGCGCCATGCTCACCCCGTCGGTCCGCATGTAGGTAATCAAGCCCACCGTCTCGCCGATGTCGGCGCCTTCATAAAGGTCCTGCGCCACCTGCATGGTGCGCTTGGCGGCAAATCCCAGCTTGCGGGCCGCTTCCTGCTGCAAAGTCGAAGTGATGAAGGGTGGCGCGGGATTGCGCTTGACCGGCTTCGACTCCACGCTGCCGATCGAAAAGCTTTGCGCCTTGACCGCATCCAAGGCGTGCATGGCGGCGGCTTCGCTACCCAGCGAAAGCTTCTCCAGCTTTCTGCCGTCAAGCTGGACGAGGCGGGCGGCGAAATCGCCGTTGCGGGTAGAGACCTGGGCGATGATGCTCCAATATTCCTGGGGTCGGAAGGCTTCGATCTCGGCCTCGCGCTCGACCACAAGCCGCAAAGCCACCGATTGCACCCGGCCGGCCGAGCGCGCGCCGGGCAATTTGCGCCAAAGAACCGGGGAAAGCGTGAAACCCACCAGATAGTCGAGCGCGCGGCGGGCCATATAGGCGTCCACCAATTCCGCATTGATCGCACGGGGATGGCGGATGGCATCCAGAATGGAGGCTTTGGTAACGGCATTGAAAACCACGCGCTCGACCGGCATCCTGCCCAACACGTGCCTTTGCTTGAGCACCTCCAAGACGTGCCAGGAGATGGCTTCGCCTTCCCGGTCGGGGTCGGTGGCCAGGATCAGCTTGTCGGCACCTTTGACGGCGGCGGCGATGTCCTTGATCTTGGTCTGGGCGCGGGCATCCACTTCCCAGACCATGGAAAAGTCTTCTTCAGGCTTGACCGAGCCATCCTTGGAGGGGAGGTCGCGGATATGGCCGAAGCTGGCCAGCACCTTATAATCGCTGCCTAGATACTTATTGATGGTCTTGGCTTTGGCGGGGGACTCGACAACAAGGACGTTCATACCGGCTGTTTTGAACCTTTGGTGGGCTTATCTGGGGTGGCCGAGCCGGGACACAAGGCAAGGAACCGCGGAATTCAAGCCTTTTTTGAAAAACGCGCCGGGACACTGATGGGGGTGGCCAAGCCTGTCAACGTCATCCCATGACGATCTATACAATCCTAAGGAGAATACACTGGCAGGATATAGAGCATATAAAACTTATAGTTGCTCCTTGGTTCATCTCGAACCCGGCTGCTTTCGCTGACAACATCCGGGAAAACGGGCTTGGTATGGCCTTTCGGCTGAATTTCAAAATTCCGGAGCCCACAAATTTTTTGGCCCCTATGCCGTGGTCGCCCAACTGACCCGGTTCCCGGCATGACGGCGGCAGCGGCCGGCAAGCTCCAACTCCAGGACGACCGTGAGGACCGCGGACGCGGGGCCTCCGGTCTGACGAATCAGTTCGTCCAACCCGACCGGTGCTGCTCCCAGTCCCTCCTCGACGCGAGCCCTTATCCGATCGGCTTCGTCCTCTGTGGAGGGTCCTTCGAGTCCAACCGCCAATCTGCCTAACCCTGGCGCGTGGAACTCCTGCTTGCGCATGGGAGCGAGGACGGAGACCACATCGGCGGCGCTTTCGATCAGGGTGGCCCCTTCCCGGATCAGGCGATTGGGACCTTTGGCGCGAGGGTCGAGGGGGGAACCCGGAACTGCGAAAATTTCCCGTCCCTGTTCGAGCGCGTAGCGCGCCGTGATCAGCGAGCCCGATCGCTCCGCCGCTTCGACGACCACGACGCCACGCGCAAGCCCTGAGATCAAGCGGTTGCGGCGGGGAAAATGCCGTGCCTTGGGCGCCTCGCCGAAAGGCATCTCCGACACCACGGCGCCTTGATGGGAAATGGCGCGATGAAGCGATTCATTCTCCGGCGGGTAGATCGTGTCCACGCCCCCGGCGACGACTGCAACCGTACCGCGAGGCAATGCGGCTTCATGGGCGGCGGCATCTATGCCCCTGGCAAGACCCGAGACCACCACCAGCCCAGCTTCGGTCAGATCGCGTGCCAGGACGCTTGCGAATTTGCGAGCGAGCGCGGAGGCATTGCGGGCGCCAACCACGGCAACCATGTCGCGGCCCAGTAGCTTCATGCACCCCGTCACCGAAATCACCGGCGGTGGAGGGTCCAGGGCCCCGAGGCCTTCCGGAAAATCCTCCTCGCAAGAGGCGATCAGGCGGCCGCCTGCCTTCTCCAGATTGGCGATTTCGCGCGCCGCCTCGTCGCGCCCCGTGAGCGTCAACACCGCACCTCCGCCGCGGCGCGCCAGCCGCGGCAGTTGATCGAGCGCAGCGGCCGCGGTCCCGAAGCGGGCGACCAGTTGCAGAAAAGTGGCAGGGCCCACCTGGGGCGTTCGCGCCAATCTGAGCCAGGCGAGTTTTTCGGATGCGTCGAGACGGGAAGGCATGGCTATGTCCCGCGGCCGGCTCCGATGCGCGGCTCCCGGCCCGATAAGAGGCGACGGATATTTTCACGATGGGCGAAGAATATCAGAAGCGCCAGGATGGCGGCCACGGCGGCGTTTCGACTTTGACCGAAGAGCAGGAAATAGGCAGGCGATAGCGCGATCGCGATAAGGGCGGAGAGCGAGGAAATCCGCCAGAGCAACGCGGCAATCAACCATGTCGCCCCCGTCAGCAAGGCGACCGGCCAAGAGAGGCCGGCCGCCACCCCGATGAAGGTCGCAACACCTTTGCCGCCCTTGAATTTAAGCCAGACGGGGTAGATGTGCCCCAAGACTGCCCCCAGGCCGGCGAAAATCGCGCTGGCGGGCAAAATAAGCCGGGAAGCAATCATTACTGCCAAGGCGCCCTTCAAGCCGTCGCCGAGCAGGGTTGCCACCGCCGCCCATCTTTTGCCGGTCCTGAGCACATTCGTCGCCCCGATATTGCCCGATCCGATCTTGCGCACATCGCCCGCGCCGGAAAGGAAGGCAATGATCAGCCCAAAGGGAATCGAGCCCAGGACATAGCCCAGGACGAGCGCGCCGAGCACGGCTGAAGGACCAAAGAAAACCATGGTCGCGAACGATAGGGGCTTTTCATCTGCCAGTCACCTTACTCGCCCCGAGACCGCCATCGAACACACAGGCGCCACCGACGAAAGTCATCTTCGTTCTGCCCTGGAATTTTCGGCCTTCGAAGGCGGAATTGCGGGCTCGGGAATGAAGCATGCGCTCCTGAAGCACGAAAGGCTCGTCC
>JBOHKF010000268.1:0-8189 GCA_050729015.1 Rhizomicrobium sp.
ACCGAAGGGTCAGACCGGATCACCAGTTTGACGAAACGGTGATCCCGCTCCCGGGGCGCGCAGTTTCTGGGAGAGAAGGATCGAGGAAACCGTCTTTTCCACGCCTTCGAGCGACCCGATGGCATCAATCAGGCCGTCAAGCGTACCCACATCGTCGGTCTCGACCATCGCGATCAAGTCGTGTTCGCCGCTCACCGTGTAAAGGGCGGTCAATCCGGGCATCGCGGCCAGTTGTCGTTCGGTGGCGCGCGCCAGTTTCGGCAGCACCTTGATCATGACATGCGCCCGGATGAGGCGGCGATTGTAATCGGGCTTGAGCTTCACAGTGTAACTGGCAATCGGTCCGTGCTTTTCGAGCCTTTCCAGGCGCGCATAAACTGCGGCGCGCGAGAGGTGAAGGACACGCGCCAGGCTGGTCACCGGCTGTCTTGCGTCTTCCCGCAATAGCGCGAGCAATCGGTCATCGGTGGCGTCTCGAACCATATTGCTTGAATTCGTGTACATTATGACTGACATTCGCATGAATTATGACAGATTTCGACTTTAAACTGGATGGTAATGAAGTCAAACTGGTCCCGAAACCTGGGGCCGCGAGCCGACGGATGCACGACATTCTCATCATTGGCTCGGGAAGGATCGGCGAGACCGTTGCCGATTTCCTCAGTTCCTGCGGCGACTACAGGGTAACTGTGGCGGACCGCTCGGAATTGCAACTTCAGGCTTTGGCGCGCCGCCCCAGCCTTAAGACCTTAGCTCTGGATGCTAACGACATTCAGGCGCTGGCAGCGGCGCTCAAGGGCCGCTACGCGGTCGTTAGCGCCGCCCCTTATCAAGTCACGGGCAAGATCGCTTCGGCGGCGCGGGAGGCGAACGTCCATTATCTCGATCTCACCGAAGATGTGGCCAATGCAAAGCTGATCCGAAGCCTGGCTGACGGGGCGGCCTGCGCCTTCATCCCGCAATGCGGCCTTGCCCCGGGCTTCATTTCCATTGTGGCACACGACCTCGCGCGTCATTTCGACCGGTTGGAAAGCGTCCGGCTCAGAGTGGGCGCGCTCCCGCTCTATCCCTCCAATGCGCTCAACTACAATCTTACCTGGTCCACCGACGGGGTGATCAATGAATACAGCGGGCCTTGCGAGGTCATCGTGAATGGAGAAATCCGGGACATGCCGCCGCTCGAGGAGGTTGAGGAATTCTCCCTCGATGGCATCCGCTATGAAGCCTTCAACACCTCCGGAGGCCTCGGTTCGCTGTGCGAGACACTGGCAGGCAAGGTGCGCCAGCTCAACTACAAGACCGTCCGCTATCCGGGCCACCGCAATATCATGAAGACGCTGCTCCAGGATTTGCGGCTGGGCGAACGCCGCGACCTTCTCAAGGATATCCTGGAGGAGGCTTTGCCGGAGACGAGGCAGGACGTGGTGCTGGCCTTTGTGACTGTCACTGGCTACCGGGCAAGCCACTTTGTCCAGGAGAGTTACGCCAACAAAATCTATGGCCGCGACGTGCGGGGCGTGGCGCGCAGCGCCATCCAGATCACCACCGCGTCGGGGATTTGCGCCATGCTGGACCTTCTTTCTCAGGGCCGGTTGCCGCAAAAAGGGTTCATCCGTCAGGAACAGGTCAGTCTCGGGATTTTCCTTTCCAACCGCTTTGGCTCGGCCTATGGCGAACAGCGACACCTGCCGGTCAGCGAGGCCGCCTAGGCCGGATCGTCCTTTCATGGAATCGCCGATCCGCTCTAAGTATTTGTTTGATGGCAATTCGGCGCGGAAAACATGGGCCAGAACCGCCTCGATCTCGCCTTCGACACCAACAATGCCCAGGGCATCTTCAAGATGACGGCCGCATGATGAAGGCGGGCGTCGAGGCGCATGCCATTATCGAGAATCTGGGGCTAGGCCTGGGCGGGTGCGGGCGCGCCTCGCCGATCGATGGCTCGCTCATGCCCATGGTGCCTGAAAGCGACGGGGCGGTCCTTGACGCCGCGATTGCCGCAGCCGGGCGCGCCTTTCCAAAGTGGCGCGACGCGCCCGCTCCGGTGCGGGGCGAACTGGTGCGGCAATTTGGCGAAAGTTTGCGCGCCAACAAAGGGCCGCTGGGGCGGCTGGTCACGCTGGAAAGCGGCAAGCCGCTTTCCGAAGGTTTAGGCGAAGTGCAGGAAATGATCGACATCTGCGATTTCGCGGTCGGCCTGTCGCGCCAGCTTTATGGCCTTACCATCGCGTCCGAGCGTCCCAGCCACCACCTGCGCGAAATGTGGCACCCGCTGGGACCGGCGGCCATCATCACCGCGTTCAACTTTCCCGTCGCCGTTTGGGCGTGGAACGCGGCATTGGCACTAATTTGCGGAGATCCGGTTCTGTGGAAACCCTCCGAAAAGACGCCGCTTTGCGCCTTCGTGGCGGAGCAGCTTCTGCAAAGGACGATTGCAGGCTTCGCGCCGGCGCCGCAAGGCCTTTCGGCGCTGCTGACGGGTGGCGCGCCGCTGGGCCAGGCTCTGGCAAAGGATAGGCGCGTTCCTCTCGTCTGCGCCACAGGCAGCACCCAAATGGGACGCGCGGTTGGGAGCGAAGTGGCGTCGCGCTTTGGCCGCTCCTTGCTGGAATTGGGCGGCAATGCCGCCACCATCGTCACGCCAACCGCAGATCTGGACTTGGCGGTGCGCGCGATCGCCTTTGGCGCCGCCGGCAGCGCGGGACAGCGCTGCACCAGCTTGCGGCGCCTCGTCGTGCAGGAGCAGGTCTACGACCAGCTCCTGCCGCGCCTCAAACGCACCTTTGCGAGTTTGGCCATTGGCGATCCGCGGGAAGGCCGCAACCTGGTCGGTCCCTTGATCGACCACGCCGCGGTGACCGCGATGGCCGAGGCGCTCGCCGCCTGCCGCCGGGCCGGCGGCCGCGTTTCAGGGGGCGAGCGGCTTGACGGGCTTTACGTGCGTCCGGCAATTGCCGAGATGCCGGACCAGGAGGATATCGTCCGGCGGGAAACTTTCGCCCCTATCCTCTATGTGCTGCGCTATTCGGAATTCGCCGAAGGGATCGCGCTCTTGCGCGACGTTCCTCAAGGCCTGTCGTCCTCCATCCTGACCAACGATCTCAGGGAGGCGGAATCCTTCCTGTCGGCGGCGGGCTCGGATTGCGGCATCGCCAATGTCAATATGGGGCCATCCGGGGCCGAAATCGGGGGCGCCTTCGGCGGTGAAAAGGAGACCGGCGGCGGCCGGGAAAGCGGCTCCGACGCCTGGAAGGTCTATATGCGCCGGCAGACCCAAAGCATTAATTTCGGGCACGGCCTTCCGCTCGCCCAAGGAGTGACGTTCGATCTGTAGCGGGCGGGAATTGCTGCCGCCCGCACCGCCGCCCTTACTTGATGGTCAGTTTTTGGACGTCGTACATCGAGGCCGAGCCGATATAGACGACATTGGGGTTGCGGCAATCCACCGAATGGATCAAGTCTCCGGTATCCTCCTCGCCATGGTCCTGCCCGGTCACGGTCATGCCAAGGACCTTTCCGGTCATATCCATCTTGTAGAGCTTGCCGTTGCCGTCGCCGCTATACATGTATTGCGGAGACGAGTCCGAGATGCATATCCCCCAAGGGGCGCCGATGCCGGTGATGGTTCTCTCGTAATTCAAATTGTCGTCATAGACCTGGATGCGGAAGTTTCCGCGATCTGCGACGTAGACATTGTTCTGGGCGTCCACGGCGATGGCATGCGGGGTCTTGAATTGGTCCTGCCCCGAGCCATTGGTTCCAACCATCTTCAGCCAGTGGCCGTCGGGTGAAATCTTGACGACGCGCGAATTGCCGTAGCCGTCGGAAACGAAGATATTCCCTTGGGAATCCCAGGCCACGTCCGTTTCGCGATCGAACGTGCCTTTCCTGCCGACCGGCTTGGGCGGCACGGCCCGCATCGGGTGGGCATATTTCAGGATTTCGAGATTCTGTTCGAGATAGTCGATCGCTTCGGGTGTCCGGCCGAGCCAGAAGATCTGCTGGCCCTTCGGGTTATACTCCACGATCATTCCCGAGCCTTCATCAACCTGCCAGACATCGTCCTTGCGGTCGACGCGGACGGCATGCGCGAAGGCGGCGGCGTAGTTGTGGGGAGCCCATTCCTTGACGAATTTGCCGTTCTGGTCGAATTCCCACAGCATTGCCGCATGGCCGCCGCGCGCGATGCCTAGCGGGTCGGTGCGGGAATAGACGAACAGGTGTCCCTTGGAATTGGTGGCCACGCCCATGGTCTCGCCCATTGTGTATCCGGGGACGCTCAGATGCATGTATTCGTCGGTGACATTCATCTGCGGATAAGTTCTTTCCAGGGCGGCCTGTTGGGCTTGGAATTCCGGGGTGCCGTTAAGCCCTTGCGCCTGGCCTGCTGCCGTGCTGCCAAGTAAAAACGCGAGAACGGCCGCAGTTCTGCCTATCGTCATGGATCGTTTCCCCCTTGTTGGCCCGCAATCCCGTGAGCTTTGACCGCGATGTTTTCACGGGGGGGACAATCCGTCAATCCACTAACCCCCGCGCTCTTGAAGCGATCCGGTCGCAGGACGAAGGCAAAGCTCGGATCTGCCACAATTTGGGATGGTGCGGTCGAGGGTTGACCAAGGATTCCAGGATTGAAAGATTACTTCCAGGTGCGCGGTTGACCTGTGCCCCAGGCATGGGTCGGCCGGGCGGTTCGACAGAGAAGTGGGTTTTGGGCGCTCTGTTCCTTCCGTGGGGCTGGCTCGTTACCGAAGTCTCATTAATTTGGACCATGGTCTTCCTTGCGAGGGGTTGATTGCGGCCATATAATTTCGCGCATGTTAATCCCAGTCTCGCGCCTGCTCGGCACACTGGTGGTCGCTTTTGGAATGGTCCTCGGCGGCGTGGCGCCGACGTGGGCAGGGATGGGCAACCCCGATCATGGATTATCGGCCCATACGGCCGTGCCCTGCATGCAGATGAACATGGGCACGGCGGACGGCAAAAAGATGCCCGGCAAAGAAATGCCGTGCGGCTCGGATTGCGGCTGCTGCATCGCCGGCACATGCGCGGCGCCGGCAGCACCAGGGCAATCGACTCTGGTTGAATTGCTTGTGCATGACACCAGCCCGTCGATCAATAACAGCCTTGTCCTGGGCGGCATAACCTTTCCTCCCGCCATTCGGCCCCCTATCCCCCAAGCCTGATCGCGGCCTTATGGGCTGCATTCTCTGAACGTTTCTTGCGCGCCGCAGACGGGTGCAAGTGAGGCGTCGTACTCCACATCGTGAGGATCAGGTTCCGCGCGCGAACGCACGGACAGGAGCACACCATGAATAGAACCGGAAACGCGCTTTTGGGCGCAAGCATCGTGATCGCGATGGCGTCGCCGTTGGCGGCGATGGCAAAGGAAAGCAGCCCCGTTGGTTATCGCTTCGAACTGGCAGGACCGCCTAAAGCGGAAGGTGCAGGCAAGAACCTCGTTGCCATCACGTTGTTGCATGACGGGCAGCCGGTAAAAGCCGCCATCGTCATCCAAAGCCGCGCCGACATGAGCCCGATCAACATGGCCGCGATGACCGCTCCCATCACCTACAAGGGTGAAAAGCCACCGGGCATCTATCGCTTCGAAGTGGCGAACGGCCCGGTGTGGAAAAAGCCCGACAATTGGGCGTTGACCTTCAGCGCCAAAGTCCAAGGTGTTGCCCGCACGGTGAGCGGCAGCGTCACCGTCAAGCTCGCCCCGTGAGGCCGATTCGCCGCCCTGCTCGCTGACAACGGAGACATCGATGCTCATAAATCGGGTTCAGACCATTACCCTCGGCATCATAGCGGTTGGTTTGCTGGGGCTGGGAATCGGTGGCGGCTATTGGCTGGCTTTGCCCCCACCAGGTCAACAATCCCCTATTACGGCCTCGGCACAACCGGTCCCGAAACCGCTCTATTATCAAGGCCCGGACGGCAAGCCGGAGTATTCGGCCACGCCCAAGAAAACCGTGGACGGTCGGCCCTTCAAACCCATCTATGCGCCGGGCGCTCAACCTGCTTCGACTGAAGCTCACCCTCCCCAGACGCAAGGAAGAAGAATTCTCTATTACAAGAATCCGATGGGTCTGCCGGACACTTCGCCGGTGCCCAGGAAAGATTCGATGGGGATGGACTACGTCCCCGTCTATGCCGGCGAGGCCGGGAACGTACCGGGCATCGTTACCGTCAGTCCCGCGCGGGTGCAGATGCTGGGGGTGAGAACAGCGCCGGCCCAGCTGCGGACTTCGCTTGGACGCGAGGTGCAAGCCACTGGCTCGATCGAGCCTGATGAAAGCCGGCTCTCGTCGGTTACCACCAAGTTCGACGGCGTGGTCCAGAAGCTTTTTGTCGCCACCACCGGCGCTCATGTGACAGCGGGCCAGCCCCTGGCGCAGGTTTGGATCCAGACACCGGACACGGCGATGCAGGCCGGACCGGACGTGATAACGCGTCAAATCGACTTGGTGATCGCCCTTCAGGACAAGAACCAGACCGAAATCGCTCAGGCCGAGAACGTGCTCAGGCAATATGGCATACCGCACTCGGCGATCGATGAGATAGTCCGCACCGGACAGCCTACGCGCTTCGTCACCATCACCGCGCCGCGTTCCGGGGTGATTTTGCAAAAGCCCGCGATCGAGGGCATGCATTTTAACACCGGCGATCCTTTGTTCGAGATCGCCGACTTTTCCAGCGTCTGGCTGATAACCGATGTCCAGGAACAGGACCTGGGTGCCGTCAAAGTCGGCGACACCGCAACCGCCTCGTTTGTCGCCTATCCGGGGCGAAGCTTCAAAGGCAAAGTTGCCTTCATCTATCCCACGCTTGTGGCCGGTACGCGCCAAGGCCAGGCACGCATCATCCTTCCCAACGCGGATGGACTGTTGCGCGAGTCCATGTACGCCAATGTCATGATCGACACGCCCACCCGATCGCCGCGGAAAATGGTGGTGGTTCCGGATTCCGCAATTCTGGACAATGGCACAATCAAGGTGGTCCTTGTCGCGCATGGCCAGGGCCGCTTCGAGCCCCGCATGGTCGAGACCGGCCTTCATGGCGACGGCTACACGGAGATTCTCAAAGGGGTCCGATCTGGCGAGCAGGTTGTGGTGGATGCGAATTTTCTGATCGACGCGGAAAGCAATCTTGAGGCCGCTCTGCAGGCTTTCACCCAGGGCCAAGGCAATCCGACCGGAGCGAGCCGACCATGATCGGGCGCATCATTGAATGGTCCGCCCGCCATGGGGTGATGGTCTTGATCTGTGGCATCATCCTCGCGGCGATCGGCGTTTGGGCGATTGTCAATACACCGCTCGATGCCATCCCCGACCTCTCCGATCCGGAAGTGATCGTTTATACCGCGTTTCCCGGCCAGGGACCGCAGGTGGTGGAGGACCAGGTCACCTATCCGCTTACCACCGCACTTCTCGAAGTACCCAAATCCACGGTGGTCAGAGGCTTCTCGTATTTCGGGGTTTCCTTCGTCTACGTCCTGTTCCAGGACGGCACCGATCCTTATTGGGCAAGGAGTCGGGTGCTGGAATATCTGAACGCGATGCAGAATCGCTTGCCGGCCGGCGTGACCCCCGCGTTGGGACCGGACGCGACCGGTGTGGGCTGGGTTTTCGAATATGCCCTGATCGGCGCGCAGCGCACGCTTGCGGAACTCAGATCCATCCAGGATTGGTTCGTCCGCTTTCAGATTGATACCGCTGGCGGTGTGGCGGAGGACGCCAGTATCGGCGGCTTCGTCAAGCAATATCAAGTGACCGTCGATCCGGAAAAGTTGCGGGCTTATGGATTGTCGCTCGCCCAAGTGACCGCCGCCATCCGTGCCAGCAACATGGAGGTGGGCGGCAGCACTGTCGAGATGAGTGAACGCGAATACATGGTGCGGGGCCAAGGGTACCTCAAGGGCATAGGCGACATCCGCAATGTCGTACTTAAAAGCGAGGACGGCGCACCAGTCACCGTCAGGGACATCGGGCGCGTCGAACTGGTTCCCGCCGAGCGCCGGGGTCTGGCCGAACTCAACGGTCAAGGCGAAGTGGTAGGCGCCATCGTGATGCAGCATTATGGCGAGAACGCGCTGACCGTAATCAATAACGTCAAACGGAAAATCGCCGCCATCGTCGGCAGTTTACCCAAGGGCGTCTCGATTCTGCCGGTTTATGACCGCTCTGGGC
>JBOHKF010000269.1:0-3547 GCA_050729015.1 Rhizomicrobium sp.
AGAACATGATGGCGGGTCATGTGGTCCAGGGCGGATCCACCATCACCCAGCAACTCGCCAAGAACCTGTTCCTCACGCCTGACCGCACCTTCAGCCGCAAAGTGCAGGAGGCGCTCCTGGCCCTTGACCTTGAGCATCATTATTCCAAGGACCAGATCCTCACACTTTATCTCAATCGCGTCTATTTCGGCGCCGGCGTCTATGGCCTGGAAGCGGCCAGCGAAAAATTCTTCGGCAAGCATGCCGAAGATTTGAGCCTGACCGAAGCGGCAATGCTGGCCGGCAGCGTCAAGGCGCCGACGCTCTATAATCCGCTGGCCGATCCCGATGCCTCGCTGGCGCGCGCCCACATCGTGCTCGACGCCATGCGCGAGGCGGGCTTTATCGATGCCGGCGCGGCGGCCAAAGCCGAAGCCGGCCGACCACGCATCGTCGCCAATGGCGGCACGCCGGACTCCGGCTATTTCTCCGATTGGGTAATCGCCAGGCTGAACGGAATCCTGGGCCCGGCGAGCGAGAACGGCAACCGGGCGGTGACCGTGAACACCACATTGGACCTTCCCACCCAAAGCCTGGCAGAGCGCGCCGTCGAGCATGGTCTTGCCGTCGAAGGAGAGAAAATCCACGCGAGCCAGGCCGCTCTGGTAGCAATGACGGTGGATGGCGCCATCCGCGCCATGGTGGGCGGCCGCTCTTATGCGCAATCGAGCTTCAATCGGGCAACCGACGCGGTGCGCCAGCCCGGCTCGGCCTTCAAGCCGTTCGTTTATCTCACCGCTTTCGAACATGGCCACACGCCGGACGACATGATGAATGACCGGCCGGTAGATATTCACGGCTGGAAGCCTTCCGATTTCGAAGGCGAATATCAAGGCGAGATCACTCTCGCCAAGGCCTTCGCCGTGTCCTCGAATTCGGTGGCGGCGCAATTGACCGACGAAGTCGGCCCGAAAGAGGTGGCCGCCACGGCGCGGCGGCTGGGCATCACCAGTCCCCTGGCGGAAGTCGACTCGCTGGCTCTCGGCACTTCCGGAGTGACGCCGATGGAGTTGACGGGGGCCTATGCCGCTTTCGCCAATGGCGGCGATCGGGTCGCCCCGCATGGGATTCTCAGCATCCATACCGATAAGGGCAAACTTCTTTACCGCCGCAAAGATCGGCCGCCCGAGCCGGTGATGTCGCCCGCCAATGATGCCGCCATGACCAATTTGATGGTGGCTGTCGTGACCGAAGGAACCGGCAGGGCGGCGCGGCTCGAGGATCGCCCGACGGCAGGAAAAACCGGCACCACCCAGGACTTTCACGACGCCTGGTTCGCGGGGTTCACCGCCGACCTCGTAACCGGGGTCTGGGTGGGAAACGACAATTCCGCGCCCATGAGGAAAGCCACCGGCGGCGGCCTTCCCGCCCGGATCTTCCATGCCTTCATGAAAGCAGCGGAGCAGGGCCGGCCGGCGACTCCGCTTGCCGGAACCGTGCTGGCGGATAGCCCGCCCGAAACACCCGCGCAAAACAAGCCGGAAGATCCCTTCCAGCAGATCCTGGACAGTTTGTTCGATTAGAGCAATTCCAGGACTCTCATTACACCGGCAATATAAGCATCCGGAACGAAGAGGCAGCCGATGACAATTGGACGTGAAATTCGCAGGCTGGCGATCCTTGCGTCGCTCTCTATTGTTTGCCTCCCGGGCAGTGCCGTCGCCCGGCAAACCACAGAATTGCCCAAACCAAGTGAAATACCCGGTGTTCGGCCCGAAGTGCTGCTGCGTAGCGCCGTACCGAATGCACCTCATGAAGTACTGATTGTTTCACGAACAACTTATAAGCCGGGTGTACATGTGGCTTGGCACCGCCACGCCAGTCAGATCGTATTCTATGTCTTGCAAGGGACAATGGGTCTTCAGGACAAAGGCAAAGCGCCATTTACCCTCGAGGCGGGTCGTTCGCTACTTATTAAACCCGGCACAGTCCACCAACACTGGAATACCAGTTCGACCCAACCCCTCGTCTTTTTGGAATATGTGCTGGTTAAACCGGGGCAACCCAGCGCCGTCTTTATAAAATAAAGCGCCATTGTCGGCTTGGCTTCGGGTAGGGAAGAAAACGCCGGCCCACGCCGCACGTTCTTGCTTCTTCAATTATAGCGCAGCAGAGTGCGGCCATGATCGCGCAGCCATTGTCGGGCGCGGGAGATCTCCGGGGCGAGGCTTCGCACCCGCGCCCAGAAGCGCGGCGAATGATTCATCTCCTCGAGGTGCGCGACTTCGTGGGCAACGACATAGTCCCAGACGAACTCCGGCGCGAAGATCAATCGCCAGCAAAAGGACAAAGCGCCGCGCGTGTTGCATGACCCCCAACGACTTTTGGTGTCGCGCACCGTGATGCGCGAAGGCCGCGCGCCCAGCCGCGCCGCATAGTCGAGCGCCCGCGCCGCGAATTGGCGCCGGGCTTCGCGCTTGAAGAAGTCCACCAGGCGGCGTCCGGCATGTTCCACCTGGCCGCTCACCAACAGGACGCCGTCTTCCGTCCACACCGGCGCGGGTCCTTTTGCCCGGACATGGCGGATGGGATGGTTCACGCCCCGGTAGGGCACGCTGGCGCCGGGGGTCAGAGCCACCGGCGCGGGGAGGTGCTTGAGCTGACCGGCGATCCAGGGCGCCTGGCGGCGGGCGAAAGCCAGCGCCGGCCCGGCGCCGCCGCGCGACGGCGCGGTGACGATGACTTCGCCGGTGCCGGGATGCACGCGCACGACAATGCGCCGCGCCCGGGGATGAAGCCTGATTCGCACGGCAATGTCCGTTCCGTCCACCGCAAGCAAGCCGCCCACGGCGGCTCGCTTTTCACCGCACTTGGCTTTAGGCTTGGCATGCAGCATGGTTTCCGGCATGTCAGACCGCCCGCGCTTTCATCTGGCGTTTCCCGTGCGCGACCTTTCCGAGGCGCGCGCCTTCTATCGCGACCTGCTCGGCTGTCCCGAGGGACGCTCGAGCCGTGATTGGATTGACTTCGATTTCTTCGGCCACCAGATCGTGGCGCATTTAAGCCCGAATGAGGCCGGGCACAAAGCACATAATGATGTCGACGGCGATGCCGTGCCGGTGAGGCATTTCGGCGTCATCCTCTCGATGGAGAAATGGAAGGAACTCGCCCTTCGCCTGACCGACAAAAAGATTTCCTTCATCATCGAGCCGGGAACTCGCTTCGAAGGCCGGGCGGGCGAGCAGGCAACCTTCTTTTTTCTCGATCCCTCGGGCAACGCCCTCGAGTTCAAGGCCTTCGATGATGAATCCGCAATTTTTGCGCACTGACCGCATCGCCATGGCCGTCGGGACGGGGGCCTTTCTGCTGCTTCTGGGGGCGCTGGGCTTTCAATATATCGGTGGCATTGCGCCTTGCGAAATGTGCCAGTGGCAGCGCTGGGCCCACATCGGCGCGGCATTGGCGGGCATTGTCGGCGGCTCCCTGGCGACGCGCGAGCCCACGATGCGCAGCCTGGCCTGGATCGCGATCCTGTTTGTTGTGGTTTACTGTTCGATCGGCGCCTATG
>JBOHKF010000270.1:0-9235 GCA_050729015.1 Rhizomicrobium sp.
GGCCAGACCACCGCGCATTATCTGATGGACATCCTGGGCGACGTGAAAGTCACCCGCCTCGCCCACGGCGTGCCGGTGGGCGGCGAACTGGATTACCTGGACGAGGGCACGCTCTGCGCCGCCTTCAAGGCCCGGCGCGCCTTATAGGCGCCCCCGTTACTGCTCCGGCAGGGCTTCGGGCTTGTCGGCCAGTTCTACCTGCGCAATGCGTCCGGCGTGGCCGCCGATCGCGCGCATCAGGCTTTCGATATGGCCGATATCCTTGCTGTTGGTTTCGAAATGCTCCCGCAATTTTTCCACCCTTTCGCCCAGCCTTTTCACATCGGTCAGCAGGCTGGCCACCGCGGCCTGGATGGCATGGGCCTGCTCGCGCATCTTGGCGTCGCGCATCAAACCTTGGATGGTTCCGATCACCAGCATGAACACATGAGGGCTCACCACCACCACCTGCATCTGGCGCGCGCGCTGAAGCAGGTCCGCGAAATTGGCATGGAGTTCGGCATAGATGGACTCCGAGGGCAGGAACAGGATCGCGGGAGTCTGGGTTTCGCCGGGAATCAGATATTTCCCCGCGATATCCTTCACATGCTTCTGGATGTCGGTGCGCACGCGTGCCTGCGCGGCTTTGCGGTCGACGGCATTTTCCGCAAGCCGCAGGGCTTCGAAACTCTCCAGGGGGAATTTGGAGTCGACGACAATCCGCGCCGCGACATTGGGGATGCGGATGGTGCAATCGGGTCTCATGCCATTGCTGAGAGTCGCCTGGAATTCATATTGATCGGGCGCAAGCTGATCGGCGACGATCGCTTCCATTCTTTCCTGGCTGAACGCGCCGCGCGCCTGCTTGTCCGAAAAGATTTCCTTGAGCGAAATGACATGGCCGGACAGCTCCTGGATATTTTTCTGGGCGGCATCGATGACGTTGAGTCTCTCCTGGATGCTGCCGAGAGTTTCCGCCGTCCGGTCGGTGTTCTCCTTGAGCGAATCGCCCAGCCGCCGGTTGAGATCGTCGAGGCGCCCGGAAAGCTGGTTTTGCGCGGCCACCGCCTGCTCGAACCGCCCAGCGAGAATGCCCTGGCCGTGGATCAATTCCGCAAGCCTGGGATCGGCGGGTTCCGATGGCCTCGGCCGGCCGAGAACCAGGAGGGCCGCCGCCGCCACCAGGGCCGCGGCCAGCACGAATATGGCCCATTCCATGCGCTTCTTGACCCTTCCCGCCGCCGCGCCTATCTCACGCCCATGACCGTCCGGCCTATCCTTATCGCGCCCGATCCGCGGCTCAAAGCCGTCTCCCACAAGGTCGAGAAGGTTGACGCCGCCATCCGCAAGCTCGCCCAGGACATGGCGGACAGCATGTACGCGGCCGACGGCGTCGGCCTGGCCGCGGTGCAGATCGGGGTGCCCAAGCGCGTGATCGTGATGGATCTCGACCGCAAGGAGGGCAGGAAGGACTGGCAGGTCTTCATCAATCCCAAGATCCTTTGGGCATCGGAAGAACTTGCCACCTTCGAGGAGGGCTGCCTTTCGGTTCCGGAAATCTGGGACGATGTCGAGCGCCCGGCCCGCATCAAGGCGGAATATCTCGACCTCGATGGCAAGCGCGTGGAACTCTTCGCCGAGGGCATGCTCGCCACCTGCTTGCAGCATGAGATGGACCATCTCGAAGGCATATTGTTCATCGACCATCTGTCGCGGCTGAAGCGCAGCATGGCGCTCAAGAAGCTCGCCAAAGCCAAGAAGCTGGCAAGCTAGTGGTCTTGCGCCTGGCCTTTCTGGGCACGCCGGATTTTGCCGTGCCCGGCTTGGCCGAGCTTCACGCCCAGGGACACGAGATCGCCGCCGTTTATTCCCGGCCGCCGCGGCCGAAGGGCCGGGGCTTGGCCGCGGAAAAGAGCGCCGTGCACCAATTCGCCGAAGCCCTGGGCCTTGCCGTGCGCACGCCGGCGACGCTCAGAGGCGCGGACGAGCAGGCGGCGTTCGCCGCCCTCGCCCTGGATGCGGCGGTGGTGGTGGCCTACGGGCTGATCCTGCCCAAAAGTATGCTGGATGCGCCAAGGCTGGGCTGCTTCAATCTTCACGCTTCGCTTCTTCCGCGCTGGCGCGGCGCGGCTCCCATTCAGCGCGCGGTGATGGCCGGTGATGCCGAAACCGGGGTCATGGTGATGCAGATGGACGAGGGCCTGGATACCGGGCCGGTTCTGATGGCGGAAAAGGTTGCGGTCGGCCGGCAGACGGCGGGCGAATTGGCCGAGCGCCTGGGCCGCCTGGGAGCGGATCTGATGGCACGGGCGCTGGCCGCCATGGAGCGGGGCGCTGTCGTGGCCCGGACCCAGGCGGAGCAGGGCGTCACTTACGCCGGGAAGATCGCCAAGGAGGAAGCCCGCATCGACTGGGCGAAAACTGCGTCCGAGATCGACTGCCTGATCCGGGGCCTGTCGCCGCGGCCCGGCGCTTATGGCGAAGTGAAGGGCGAGCGGCTGAAGATTCTTTATGCCGAGCCCGTGAGCGGCCGGGGCGAGCCCGGAGAAGTGCTGGAGGGCCCGCTCACGGTCGGCTGTGGCGAGGGAGCGTTGCGGCTGATCAAGGTGCAGTTGGCCGGCGCCAAGGCGATGAGCGCGCAGGATATGGTCAATGGCTTTGCGTTGCCTGCCGGTACACGCTTTTCTTGATGGCCCGCTACCGGCTCACGCTGGAATATGACGGCCGGTCCTTCGTGGGCTGGCAGCGCCAGGACAATGGCCTATCGGTGCAGGCGGTCCTGGAGGCGGCGATCGAACGGCTAAGCCGGCTTCGCGTGACGGTGACGGGGGCGGGCCGCACCGATGCCGGCGTCCATGCCTTGGGCCAAGTCGCCCATTTCGATCTGGAAAGAGACTTTGCCAGCGAAAAAATCCGCAGCGCGCTCAATCACTTTCTCAAGCCCTGGCCGGTGGTGGTGCTGGAAGCAGTCCAAGTCGAGGCGGATTTCCACGCCCGCTTTTCTGCCGTCAAGCGCCATTATCTTTATCGCATCCTGACCCGCAGGCCGCCGCCGGCGCTCAAGTCCGGACGGGTCTGGCATGTGAGGGCAGCGCTCGATCACGGCCCCATGCATGCTGCCGCCCAGGCGCTTACCGGGCGGCACGATTTCACGACCTTCCGCGCCGCCGAATGCCAGGCGCCATCCCCGGTCAAGACTTTGGACGTGCTCGCCGTCTCGCGCTTTGGCGACGAGGTGCATATCGAAGCATCCGCGCGCTCGTTCCTGCATCGCCAAATCCGCTCCATCGCGGGAAGCCTGAAGCTGGTGGGCGAGGGCAAATGGCGCCCGGAAGATCTTTCCGCCGCGTTGGCGGCGCGCGACCGGAGCCGCTGCGGTCCCGTGGCGCCGGCCGAGGGCCTCTATCTGGTGAAAGTGGATTATTAGAGCAATTCCAGGAAAAGTGTGCAGCGGTTTTCCGCGAAGGCGACTCAAGCCCCTCGCGCCATCGCGACCGGGCGCACCCTGTCCACCAAGGCCTGCAAGAAAAGCCGGCCGCTGGTCATGAACGCGAAATGTCCGGCATCCAGGATCAGGACCAGCTCCTTGTGGGGCGCCTCGACCTTGTTGAAATAGTCCACGGCGGCTTCAGTCGGCGTAACATGATCGTCCTTCCCCTGGATCACGAAGAAGGCGGTATCGATCCGGGTGGCCGACTTAGACAGATCCTCGGCCACCTGGTCCGGCAGGAGCTTCTCTCCACTGAAGAGCATGCCCTCTTCCAGGTCCTTGAAATCCTTGACGCGCTTTCTGGGGGCAGGATCGCTGCGAAGGTGTCCGATCCAAGCCTGGTCCGAAGGCGCCATGATGGCGAGAAGACGATTGAATCCGAAATATTGATGGGTGTTTGCAGGATCGGGCGCTCCGATCGCCTCCAACTGCTTCAGCCAGGCCCGGTCCTTGTCCGCCTTGGCCTTGGCGAGATCCATGGCGAATTGAAGCTTGACCGAGGCCTTCCAGCTTTCCACCTGGCCCGTGCCAACATAGGCCGCAAAAAGGTCGGGTCTCGCCTTCACCATCGAGACGGCCACGATCGAGCCCCAGGAATGTCCCAGTACGATGATCTTTCTTTTGTCGAGATTCTTGCAAAGCCATTGCGCCAACTCGATGCCGTCCCGGGAGATGTGGGCCAGGTCGACGTTCGGCGTGGCCTTGCCGTAGCGGCCGAACGTGCGGCCCGCCCCGCGCTGGTCCCATTGCACCACCGTGAAATATCTCTCCCAGGGGAGATATTTGGCCGCTTCCGGCCACTGGACATCGCCGGGACCGCCATGAACCACCAGCAGCACCGGATTGGCCCGGCGTTCGCCCTTGATGCCGATCCATTGCTCGATGCCACCAAGCTTCACAAAACCGGCTTGATCCACCGGCGCGGCGGCAGCCGCTGCCGCGAACGACACGAACATCAGCACCGCAAGACTCAATACGCTGTTTCGATACACGGGCGGCCTCATGTCATCGGCGCCTGCTCACGCGGCAAAATGCAACTCGGGCGCTGGCGGAAAGCAATTTGGAAATCCGCGGGCAGTGTAGTCCTGTTCTAGATAGGCTTGGAAAAATAGTCGGCCAGAAGCGCGGCGTAGATCGCGGTCAGGCTTTCGATTTCGCTTAACGCCACGCATTCGTCGGTCTTGTGCATGGTGGCGCCCGTCAATCCCAATTCGATTACCGGGCAATGATCCTTGATGAAGCGGGCATCGGAGAGTCCCCCGCTGGTGGAAAAGACCGGCGCCTGGCCGGTAACGCGGGCCACCGTGTCGCTCACCAACTGGGTGAATTTCCCCGGCTGGGTGAGAAAGGGTGCCCCGCTTAGCCGATGAGCAATGCTGATGGTGCACCCTGTTTGCTTGGCGATGCGCTCGCTCTTGTCGCCCACCCAATTCATGAGGGTCGCGGGCGTATGCTTGTCGTTGAAGCGGATGTTGAAGGATGCCCTGGCTTCCGCGGGGATCACATTGGGAGCGGGATTTCCCACATCGATGGTGGTGAAGGCGAGCGTGGAGGGATCGAAATGGGCGTTGCCTTTGTCAAGCGGCTGGGCGCTCAATTGCGTCACCAGCTGCGCCAATGCGACAATCGGATTGACCGCCTTTTGCGGATAGCCGACATGGCCCTGGACGCCTTTCACGCCGACCTGGAAATTGATCGAGCCGCGGCGGCCGATCTTGAGCGTGTCGCCGGCGCGGCCGACGCTGGTGGGCTCGCCCACCACGCAATGGTCAATCCGTTCGCCCCGCGCTTGCAGCCAGGAAAGCACCTTGGCGGTGCCGTTGATGGCCGGGCCTTCTTCGTCGCCGGTGATCAGCAGGCTTATGGAGCCTTTTGGCGGGCCGCTTTCCAATAACCGCGCCACCGCCGCGATGAAGGCAGCCAGCGCCGACTTCATGTCGGCGGCGCCGCGGCCGTAAAGGACGCCATCTTCGATTCCGGCGCCGAAGGGATCGTGCGCCCAGCCTTCGCCGGGGGGCACGACATCGCTGTGGCCCGCAAAGCAGAAATGAGGCGGCTGCGTCCCCAGCCGCGCATAGAGATTTTCGACTGCCGGGACGCCCTCCTCTTCGCAGCGCAAGCGATGACAGGCAAAGCCGAATGGCTTGAGGGCTTTCTCGATGACCGCCAGCGCGCCGCCATCTTCAGGGGTGATCGAGCGGCAGCGGATCAGTTCCTGGGCCAGGGCAAGGGCATCCATTGTCAGGTCCGCAACAATTCGTTGATCGAGGTTTTGGCGCGGGTCTTCTCGTCCACGCGCTTGACGATGACGGCGCAGTATAGGGCGGGCCCTGTCGCCTGGGGCAGCGAGCCCGGCACCACCACCGAGTAGGGCGGCACAAGTCCCGAAAAAATTTCTCCGCTGGCGCGATCCACGATTTTGGTGGAGGCCGAAAGATAGACGCCCATGGAAAGAACGCTGCCCTCTCCCACGACCACCCCTTCCGCCACTTCGGCCCGCGCGCCGACGAAGCAATTGTCTTCGATGATGGTGGGCTGGGCCTGCAACGGCTCGAGCACCCCGCCCAGGCCGGCGCCGCCGGAGATATGGCAATGAGCGCCGACTTGCGCGCAGGAACCCACGGTGGCCCAGGTGTCTATCATGGTTCCTTCGCCCACCCGCGCCCCCACATTGACGAAGCTGGGCATCAGGACCACGCCCTTGGCGATGAAGGCGGAACGGCGCACGATGGCCCCCGGCACGGCTCTGAAGCCTGCTTCGCGAAAACGGCCTTCGTCCCAGCCCACGAATTTCGAATCGACCTTGTCCCACCAGCCAGAGCCACCCGGCCCGCCGGCGATCGGCTGCATGTCATTGAGCCGGAAGGAAAGCAGAACCGCCTTCTTTAGCCATTGATGGACGATCCACGTGCCGCCCCGCTTTTCTGCGACCCGCAAGGAGCCTTCATCCAAACCCTTGAGCGCGCTTTCGACCGCAGCGCGCGTCTCGCCTTGGCTTGCCGCAGTCAGGCTTCCGCGTGCGTCCCACGCCTTGTCCACCGAGTGTTCCAAATCCTGCGACATTCAAATACCGACGGTTTCCAGGAAAATCCGCAAGTCGCGAATTTCATGATCTATGTGGTGGTGCGAGGCAACCGGGAAATCCGGGCCCTGGCGCGACCATTCATTCTGGCAATTAAGCCAGACCGTGGTCATGCCCATTTCCTTGGGCACGACCAGATTGCGGGCGATATCGTCGAACATGGCAGTGGCGGAGGGATCAAGATCAGCCTCCGCCACAACCGCCTCATAGGCGCCGCGATCGGGCTTGGGCACGAAGCCGATGGTGCGGATATCCCAGATCTGGTCGAACAAACGTGACAATTCCAGCCGCTCGAGGATGCGCGCGGCATGATTGCGGCAGCCATTGGTGAAGACGAAACGCCGTCCGGGAAGGCGCGCCAGAACCTTGGCCAGCGCCGGATCGGCCCTGAGCTCTGAAAGATCGAGATCGTGCACGAAAGTCAGATAGGGTTCCGGATCGATATGGTGCACTTTGATGAGGCCCGCGAGCGTGGTGCCATGTTCGCGGTAAAGCGCCTTCTGGACTCGGCGGGCGCTTTCCCGGTCGAGGGACAGGAGGTCGGCCACGAATTCCGTCATCCGCCGGTCAATCTGGGCAAAGACTCCGGTTCCCACCTGGTAAAGCGTGTTGTCGAGATCGAAAATCCAATCCCGGACATGGGCGAAACCCGCGTCTATGAAGGGGGGCGATGGGGCAAGCGTTTCGGTCATGGTGAAGGCCCAACCATGACCCGCGCCCGGATTTGGCGCAAGGCGCGTTAAGGGCCGCGAAACCATGCCTGTTCAGGCTTCGTAAAGGCCATACGCCCGACAATCCCTTCCGGGAGAGTGGGTGATGGAAAAGGTGATCAGGGGCACCAATTGGACGATGCTCGAAGGCGGGCGCCTCGATCCCCTGGCGGCACTCGAGATGCTCGAAAGCCGCGCGCGCGACCGTGAGGATGAAGCGATCCGCGCTGCCGACCCGGGTCCGAAGGTGTTCGAATACCTGGCCCGGCGCGGCGCCCCGGCCACGCGCCAGGCGGTTGCCGCCAATCCCCGGACGCCGGCCCGCGTCAACCGCGCCTTGGCCCATGACAAGGTCGATGACGTGCGCGCCGAACTCGCCCGCAAGATCGCCCGCCTGATGCCGGGCCTCGGCGAGGAAGAAAGCAGCGAAGCCGTCGAACTCACTCTTGCCACGCTCGAAATGTTGGCCCGCGATACCGCCCCCAGGGTGCGCGCCATTCTGGCCGAAGAGGTCAAGCACCTCGACTGCATTCCCCGCGATGTGGCGCTGATGCTGGCGCACGATCTCGAGGCGCTGGTCGCCGCACCGATCCTCGAATATTCGCCGCTCCTTTCCGACACCGACCTCATCGAGATCATCGCCTGCGGCCAGGTGCAGCAAGTGCTGAGCGCGATTGCCCGAAGGCGCCCTTTGAGCGAACGGGTCGGCGACGCGCTGGTGCAATCCCTCGACGTGCCGGCGGTGGCCGCGCTTCTGGTCAATCCCGATGCCAAGCTCCGCAAAGCCACGCTCGACCAGGTGATCGGGCAGGCGGAAGAGATTGAAAGCTGGCACATGCCGCTGGTGATGCGGGCCGATCTTTCGGCGCGTGCCATCCGCCGGCTTGCCAGCTTCGTGGGTTCGAGCCTGATCGAGCTTCTGGCGGCGCGCAATGACTTGAGCGACGCCACGCGCGCCCATCTTTCCCGCCGCCTGCGGGCCAGGCTTGAGGGCCCAACGCCAGCCGCCCACCCGGAAGGGGCGATCCGGGCGATTGCGGCGGCGAAAGCGGCGCGCGCGCTGGACGATTCCTTTGTGGAGAATGCGGCGCTGGCAGGAAGCCGCGAGACGGTGATCCTGGCGCTGGCCGAATTGGCCTCGGTTCCGGAATCCATTGTACGCAAGATTGTCGCCCAGCACAGCGCCAAGCCGCTGGTGTCGCTGGTGTGGCATGCGCATTTAAGCATGCGGACCGCCTTTCGCATCCAGACCAGTGTGATGAAGCTCCCGGGCCGCGAACTGCTGCCGGCGCGCGGCGGTCTCAACTTTCCCTTGAGCAAGGAGGAGATGCGCTGGCATCTCTCCTATTTCGATATCGCATCCTAGATTCAATCCCAGGAAAAGGGTGAAGCTAACGCACGATCCCGCGCACGATCCCCTTGGCGCCGATATGGATCAGCACGCCCTCCCCCGGGGCGGGCACGGGCTGGAACGCTTGCCGAGCGCTTGGTGCGCAGTTTCGACCTTTGATCTCGAAGGCCCGCGGCGCGACACAGAATTTTTCTTCGCCTGAAACCGATACCGACCCGCCCGGCGGCTCGGCCCGAAGCCAGACTTTGGCGCCGTTCAAGGCCAAGGTGATCAGCCGCGCGCAGGCGCCTTTGCCGATCCGCCACCAGCCAAGGCTCGCCACGTCTGCGCCCCGCGCCTCCGCCACCGCCACCGCGAGCTCGCCTTTGCCGTCGTTGCAGGCCGTCACGCCGTCCGGAGCCGCGCCATCGCCGATGGCGCCCTGTTCGAGTGCCGAAAAGAGCGCATCATTGCCGGCGCGCGCTCCGCCAGCCATCGTCTTGCGGAAGGCTCGGAGCGCAGCCTCCGTGGCCTTGTCGGGCGTTCCGTCAACCGCCCCGATTCTGTAGCCATTTTCCTTGAGCAGCCGTTTGACGCCGGCCCGTTGTGCGACTTCGAGCGAGGAAAGCTGCGGCGTCTCGTCG
>JBOHKF010000271.1:0-2267 GCA_050729015.1 Rhizomicrobium sp.
GGGGATGGCACTGGTCCAATAACACATTGAGATAGCTCGGCTAAAGGCGCTATACTCCACCGTAAGTTGAGACAGTTGACTTGCGCTTTTCGCTGCCTATAGTGCGCCCGCTTGCGACCGCCAAAAACGACCGGAGACCCATGAGCAAACGCGTCCAATCCAAATATAAGCTCGACCGCCGCATGGGCGAGAATATCTGGGGCCGCCCCAAAAGCCCGGTCAACAAGCGCTCCTACGGTCCCGGCCAGCACGGCCAGCGCCGCGCCAAGAAGCTTTCCGACTATGGCACCCAGCTTCAGGCCAAGCAGAAGCTCAAAGGCTATTACGGCAACATCACCGAGCGGCAATTCCGCAAATATTATCAAGACGCCGCGCGCCGCACCGGCGACACCGGCGAGAACATGATCGGGCTTCTGGAAAGCCGTCTTGACACCATTGTCTATCGCGCCAAATTCGCGCCCACGCCCTTTGCAGCGCGCCAGTTGGTGAGCCACGGCCATGTCCGCGTGAATGGCCGGCGGGTGACCATTGCCTCCTGTCAGCTCAAGCCCGCCGACGCCCTGGAGCTATCGCCCAAGGCGCGCGACATGGCGCTGGTGCTGGAGGCCGCCAAGAGCGCGGAACGCGATACGCCCGATTATGTGGAAGTCGATCACGGCAAGATGGTCGCCAAATTTCTGCGCACGCCCAAGCTCTCCGACGTGCCCTATCCGGTCAGGATGCATCCGCATCTGATCGTCGAATTCTATTCGCGCTGAGTTTGGAAGAAAGCCCGCGTCCGCCGCGACAGGCAAAGCCCGCGCGCATGGCTTTTGGCGCTAGTAAGGTCCAGAGGCTTGGGGAAACGCCCATCATGAGTTACCGGCTTTACGGCGATCTCGGTTCGGGCGCCTTCTCCGCCGAGGCCGCGCTCGCCCATGTCGGCGCGCCTTACGAATTCGAGCTGGTCTCGCTGGAAAAAGGGGAGCAGAAGGAGCCGCGCTTCCTGAGCCTCAATCCCAGCGGCAAAATCCCCGCCTTGCGCCTGCCGGAAGGCGAAATCGTCACCGAATCCGCCGCCATCCTGCTCACTCTTGCCGATCATTTTCCGCAAAGCGGGCTTCTGCCCCAGGCCGGCGCGCCGGCGCGAGCCAGCGCCTATCGCTGGCTCGCTTTCATGGCAAGCGAGATCTATCCTTTTGTGGAAATCGTGGATTACCCCGCCCGCTTCGCTCCCGAAGGCAGGGAGGCCGAGGCGTTGCGCGAAAAGGCCCGCGAGCGGGTGCGCGAGAGGCTGATGCTGCTGGAGCGGGTCCTGGCAGGGCCCTTTCTTCTGGCCTCGGGCTTTTCGTTGCTCGATATCTACGCCGCCATGTTCTCGCGCTGGAGCGTGGGCCAGGAGTGGCGGGAGGAGAACCTGCCGCATCTCATCTTACTGGCGCGCCGGGTCGCGGAGCGGCCGGCGATCGCCCCGGTCTGGCGGCGGCATTTCGAGAAAGACTGACGCGGTTTCCCCGGGGGCCAGGTTTTGCGACCGGACAAATGCGCAAGGGGGAATCGCCGATTCTAGGCCGCCTGGTTCAAGGCGATGCCGCGCTCGGTCAGAAAGGGCTGGAGTTCGCCCCCTTCGTACATTTCGCGCAAAATGTCCGCGCCGCCCACGAACTCGCCCTTCACGTAAAGCTGAGGAATGGTCGGCCAGTTCGAGAATTCCTTGATGCCCTGGCGCACTTCCGGATCGGCCAGAACATCCACGGCTTTGAATTGCACGCCCAGCTGCGAAAGAATCTGCACCGCCATGGACGAAAAGCCGCACTGCGGGAAAACCGGCGTGCCTTTCATGAAAAGCAGCACGTCGTTGTTGCTGACATCTTCGGCGATGCGGGCTCGAACGTCCGGCATGGTTCCGCGCCTTCCAAAAACGGAGCCTGATGTAAGCATCGGCCCGGTGCCGGTCAAGGCACGTGGGCATAGCGCGCCACTTGCAGACCGCCCGGCTGGTCTAGCAAGGGCGCGCTTCGGCCCCGCAGTTCCCGGTCGAAGAAGGCAATGGCATAGGCGGCAATCGTCTCCTGGTAGGCCGGACTGAGTTCGGTCCAGGCAAAATGCGCGGCACCCGCAAGCACCAATAGATATTTGCGCGGGCGGGTGAGGGTGTAGCCGCGGCGGCCGAGCGCGGGCCCGATGGCGATGTCTCGGGTGCCGGTCTGGTACATGACGGGCACGGCGATGTCCCCCATGGCCGCGTGAGCGAGAAAGGGCGCCACATAGGGCGAGAGCGCCAATAC
>JBOHKF010000272.1:0-3135 GCA_050729015.1 Rhizomicrobium sp.
ATATCCGCTTGATCGGTTTTTCGCTAGGTGAAGGGGAAAAAGGCATTTCAGCCATGAGGGTTACCGGCGGAAAGTTCGGCGGGCGGCAGCTTCTGGCTCCGGCAACGAAGCGCATCCGTCCTACTTCAGATCGTGTCCGTCAGGCGATTTTCAACATCCTGGAGCATCGGGATTTCGGCATGAGCTTTACGTTGCAAAATGCGAGCGTGGCCGACCTTTTTGCCGGGACGGGGGCGCTGGGGATCGAAGCCTTGTCGCGGGGCGCACGTTTCTCTCTTCTCGTGGACACCGACGCGCAAAGCCGGGCCCTGGCACGGGCGAATGTCGAGGCTTTGGGTCTCACCGGCGCAACCAAAATCTGGCGGCGCGACGCCACCCTTCTTGGACCCTTGGGGCCGGGCGCAAATGGGCCTTTTGCGCTTGCCTTTCTCGACCCGCCTTACGGCCAAAATCTGGTGGCACCGGCGCTGGAAGCCCTCACAACAGGCGGCTGGCTCTTGGGACAGGCGCTAACCGTGATCGAAACCGCGAAAGGGGAGCATTTCGATCATCCGGGGTTCAGGCAACTGGATGCCCGCAATTATGGCGATACCGATGTCTTGTTCCTAGCGCCGGCCGAATAGCCGTTCGATATCCGCGAGCTTCAATTCCACATAGGTGGGACGGCCATGATTGCATTGGCCGGAGTGGGGTGTCGCTTCCATCTTGCGCAACAGGGCGTTCATCTCCTCGGCGTTGAGACGGCGGCCGGCGCGCACGCTCATGTGGCAGGCGAGCGTCCCCGACACGTCCTCCAGCCGCTCCTTGAGAGACAAATTGTTGCCGGTTTCGGCAAGCTCGTCGGCGAGATCGCGCACCAGGCTTTTGACATCCAGGGTTCCCAACAAGGCCGGAATTTCCCGCACCACCACCGCGTCCGGTCCGAAGGCCTCGATCACGAGTCCCAGCTCCGCCAGTTCACCGGCGCGGCCTGCGACGCGCACAACTTCAGCCGGGTCCAGTTCCACCACTTCCGGAATTAAGAGCGGCTGGCGGGCGATGGCGCCTCCGGCAAGCGCCTTTTTCATGCTCTCATAGACCAGCCTTTCATGGGCGGCATGCTGGTCCACGATCACGATTCCGTCGCGCGTCTGAGCCACGACATAGGTTTCATGCAACTGCGCACGCGCCACGCCCAATGGCATGTCCAATGGCATGTCGATGTCCGCCGGCGGGGCCGGTTGGAGCGGTTCATCGACTCTCGCCGACAGGGGAGGGCCCCCTTGGAACAGGGAAGAGGGGTCGCGCAAGCCCGATGGCGCCGGCACGAAATGGAACGGCCGGCCCTGGAAGGCCGGTGCATGAATCGCCGCCAGCGCCCTGCCGGCAACCGTCGTGGAGGCGCGATGGCCGGCCGCCGCGAGCGCGGATTTGAGGGCGCCTACGATCAGCCCGCGCACCAGGCCGGCATCGCGGAAGCGCACTTCCGTCTTGGCCGGATGAACATTGACGTCCACGAAAGCGGGGTCGCATTCCAGAAACAGCGCCAGCGCCGGATGACGGTCTCGCGCCAGGAAGTCGGCATAGGCGCCTCGCACCGCTCCGATCAGAAGCTTGTCCTTGACCGGCCGGCCGTTAACGAACAGGAATTGCATTTGCGCGTTGGCGCGGTTGTAGGTGGGAAGGCCGGCATGACCGGCGAGGCTTACGCATTCCCCTCCGGCGCTTTCGCGTACCGCGTCCACCTTGAGGGCATTGTCGTGGAAATCGCGGCCCATGATGCGGGCAAGCCGGGTGAGCCGGGATTCCAGAAGATCGCGGCCGGCCTCAAGATCGAGGGCGCGGCGCCCGTCGACGGTGAGCGTGAAGGCCACATCGGGGCGCGACATTGCCAATCGCTTGACGATATCCAGGGTGGCGAGGTCTTCGGAGCGGGCGCTTTTCAGGAATTTGAGTCGGGCCGGGGTCGCATAGAACATCTCCCGCACTTCAACGCGGGTGCCCGATTGCCCCCGACCGCGAAAGGCGGCGGGCGAGGGCCCACGGGCGATCCCGCCTTCCACCGCGATTTGCGAGGCTTCTGCCTGTCCGGCACGACTTACCAGGAGAAGCCGCGCCACTGCGCCGATCGAAGGCAAGGCTTCGCCCCTGAATCCAAGCGTCAGAATCGAGGATAGATCGTCCTCGCCATCGCGCCGGGGAAGCTTCGAAGTGGCGTGGCGTTCGATGGCAAGGGCAAGATCGCCCTCGTCCATCCCCGAGCCATCGTCCTCGACCACAATCAGGCCGGCGCCGCCTTCCCGGGTGACGATGTCGATCCGGCAGGCGCCCGCATCCAGCGCATTTTCTACCAGCTCCTTCACCGCGGCAGCCGGACGCTCGATCACCTCGCCCGCGGCGATGCGGTTGACCGTTCCCTCCGGCAGGCGGCGAATCGTCATGTCCGGCCCCGGTCATCCTTCTCTGAGATACTGGCGCGCGAGAATCTTTCCCTCCTCCACGCCCGGCTGATCGAATGGATCCACCCCCATCAACTTCCCCATCAGGATCGTTTCGAGCATGAAGTGCATCATCAGGGCGCCCATTTCGAATTCGCCGAGTTTAGCAAGATGGATCGCGCGCACCGGCCGGCCGTTCTTGGACAGGGTTTGGGCCGTGGCGCGACATTCGGCATCCACCAGGTCGCCCAATCTTTTGCCGGCCAGGTAATCGAGACCCAAGGCCTTGGCGCGGGCATTCGGCACGCGCGGACCCTCGCTCCTGACGTCGAGAGCGATCAACGTAAAGAAGGCATTGCCTGGGCCGTCCCGGAACAATTGCAACTGGCTGTGCTGGTCCACCGGGCCCAGGACCGAGACCGGCGTCGAGCCCTTGCCGTCCTTGCCCAGGCTCTCTGCCCACAATTGCCGCCACCAGCCGCCGAACACCTGGAGCTTGTCTGCATAAGGCCAGAGGATCGTGGTGGCGAGCTTGCCTTCCACAGCGAGCGCATGATGCAGCGCCGCACCCATCGCGGGGGGCGATTCGTCCGCTCCCTTAGCGGCAAAGGTCGCTTCCAGAACGGCTTCAGCGCCGGCCCGCAATTTTTTCACGTCCAGGCCCATCAGGATCGCCGGCAGAACACCCACCATGGTCAGCACCGAATAGCGCCCGCCC
>JBOHKF010000273.1:0-7634 GCA_050729015.1 Rhizomicrobium sp.
CCAAAAAGTAAAGGAACAGCTCGAATTCTGGCGCGGCCGACTGGCATGAGAAAAATCCTCGCCGTCGTTTTCCTGTCGCTGCTGGCCGGCTCCTGCGGCGTCAAAAGCCAGCTCGCCAAGCCCGACGGCACCACCACCCCACGCAACCAGCCCGACCCGTCGCGGCCGCCCTATCCGATCGGCAGATGAATTTCTTTGGCTATAGAAATGGCGTGCTGTCGGCCGAAGAGGTTGCGCTGGACGGCCTGGCGAGCCGGGTGGGAACGCCTTTCTACTGTTATTCCAGCGCCACGCTCGAGCGGCACTATAAGGTCTTCGCCGCCGCCATGCCCGCGGACTCGCTGATCGCCTTTTCGGTCAAGGCCAATGGCAATCTCGCCGTGCTCAGGACGCTGCAACAGCTCGGCGCCGGCGCCGACGTGGTTTCAGCCGGCGAATTGAAGAAAGCGCGCGCCGCCGGCATCCCTGCCGAAAAGATCGTGTTCTCCGGGGTGGGCAAAACCCGGGACGAGATGGCCCTCGCCCTCACGGAAGACATCTACCAGTTCAATGTCGAGAGCGAGCCCGAACTCGAGGCCCTGGACGAACTGGCGCAAGGCCGGGGCAAGCGGGCACCGGTGACGATGCGCGTCAATCCCGATGTCGATGCCCGCACCCATGCCAAGATCACGACCGGAACGGCGGCAACCAAGTTCGGCATTCCTTTCGCCCAGGCGCGCGACGTCTATCGCAAGGCGGCAACGCTCAAGGGCATCGCCGTCACCGGTATCGATGTCCATATCGGAAGCCAGATCACCGACCTGTTTGCTTTCGAGGCGGCGTTTCGCCGGGTGGCGGAACTGGCGGCGGTTTTGCGCGGCGATGGCCACACCATTGCGCGCCTCGATCTCGGCGGCGGGCTGGGCGTAGCCTATGGCGAAGACAGTCGGCCGCCGCCCGACGTCATCGCCTACGGCGCCGCAGTGAGCCGGCTGGTGGGACATCTGGGCTGCCGGCTGATTTTCGAGCCGGGGCGGCTGATCGCCGCCAATGCCGGCGTGCTCATCGCCCGTGTCATCTACGTGAAACAGACCGGCGCCAAGACGTTCCTGATCCTGGATGCGGGCATGAACGACCTGATCCGGCCGGCCCTTTATGATTCCCATCATGAAATCGTCCCGGTCAGGGAACCCGAAGCGGGTGCCGAACGTGCCAAATATGATGTCGTCGGGCCGGTGTGCGAAACCTCCGATCTTTTCGCAGGAGAGAGGCTCCTACCGAAGTTGAAATCGGGCGATCTGGTGGCGATCCGGTCGGCGGGAGCCTACGGCGCCGTGATGTCCTCGTCCTACAATGCCAGGCCCCCGGCACCGGAGGTCTTGGTGAGGGCCGCGGAATGGAGCATTGTTCGGGGCAGGCTCACCCATGACGATCTCATCGCCCAGGACCATATCGCCCCCTGGTTGGCGCAGTGACACCGGCGCAGCGGCGCGGCTGAAGCGCGCCACTGGCCGCGCCCGCCTGGTGCTTGCGGCCGAGCGCGTGGCGCCGGGACTGTGGCCCGCCATCGGCGTGATCGGGATCTTTTTTTCCGTAGCACTTTTCGGACTCTTCCAGGCGATCCCATGGATCCTGCACGCGCTCATTCTCGGCGCCGCCATCACAGCGACCGGGCTCGCGCTGGAAAATGGTCTTCGGACGGTGCGGTGGCCGAGCTGGAATGAGGCGGCACGCCGTCTGGAACGGGATAACGGCCTCGTTCACCGCCCGATTTCCGAGGCCGATGACAGGCTTATGGCCGGTTGCGGCGACCCCATTTCCCAAGCATTGTGGACGCGGCATCAGGCTCGCCTTTTGCCGCATCCGCTTCGCGCCACCTGGCCCGCCCCCGATTTCGAGGCGCGCGATCCCTATCGCCTGCGCCTGCTTGTGTTGGTGATACTGGTGGCAAGCCTGATCGTCGCGCGCGGCGAGTGGCGCCCGCGTCTTGCCGGCGCCTTCGACAGCGGCGCCGCGGAAGGCGTGACCCTCGATGCCTGGGTGGACCCTCCGCCTTACACCGGCTTGGCCCCCATCTATCTGCCCGCGGGCGAACGCGCCGCCATCGCGGTGCCGTGGGGCTCCATCCTCAATATAAGAGTACATGGCGCTGTCCATGCTCCGGGCCTCTCCATCGGCGACACCCATCCCCCCCGCTTTGCCGGCCAGGCAGGCGAATACGCCACCACCGCCAAGCTGACTCATGACGGGCGGATCCGGGTTAGAGCCAGCGGCCAACGCGTCGGCTACTGGACGCTGCATGTCGTTGCCGACCGGCCGCCCACCATCGCTTTCACCGCGATGCCGCAGGCGACAGAGCGCGATGCGATCAAATTTGCCTTCAAGGCAAACGACGATTATGGGGTCGCATCCGCCCGCGTGGTGATCCGCCCCCATGGCAAGCCGGGGGCGCCTTTGATCGTCGACCTGCCCATTGCTCCGGCCAAGACGGTGGCGGAAAGTACCTATTCGGATTTGACCGGGCATCCTTACGCGGGACTGGTGGTGGATGCCCATCTCGAAGCGAAAGACGGCGCCGGCCAGGTCGGCAAAAGCCGGGTCGTCAGCTTTCGCCTGCCGGAACGGGTTTTCACCGACCCGTTGGCGCGAGCCCTGATCGAGCAGCGCCGGGCGCTGGCCACCAGCGCCGGCGGCCGCGGCCGGCTCGCGGTAGCCGCGATGCTGGACGCGCTCACCATCGCGCCAAATGAATTCTATGCCGCCGACCCCGGCGTCTATGCCGCAATCCGCGGCGCCTATTGGGGCATCCGTTCGGCCCGCCACCAGAGCGACCTTCGCGATGTCGAGAACCTTCTCTGGCAGATCGCCATGGCGGTGGAGCAGAAAGGCATGCTGGCGGCGGCGAATTCCTTGCGCCAGTTGCAGGCCCTGATTACCGCGGCAATGGCTGCGCATGCGCCCCAGCCGGTGATCGATCAACTGCTGGGGCGCTATGATCAGGCGATGCAGCGCTATCTGCAGGCCTTGTCGAAGAACACCCCGAATGGGGCCAAACCGGCTCAAGCCCAGGGTGCCAAGACCGTCACTTCGAACGACTTGCAGCAGATGATGCAGGCGATCCGGCAATTGGCCGCCAGCGGCAACCGCCAGGCGGCGGCCGAGATGTTGGGAGCGCTGCAAAACCTTCTCGAAAATCTAAAGCTGGACAGAAGTGCTGCATCCGGCCAGGGCGGCGAACCGAAGAACGGCGCGCGCAATCGGGCGATTCAGCAATATGGCGATTTGATGGGCCAGGAGCGCGCCTTGATCGACAAGACCTTGCGCCAGCAACAGGGCAATGGCGATCCCAAGGATGGCGGCCCGCAAGGTCTTGCCCGCCAGCAACAACAATTGCGCCAGAAGTTGGGCCAGGCCATGCAGAAACTGGGCGACAGCGGCGAGGCTCTTGGCAAAGCCGGCAAAGCGATGGAGCAGGCGCAGAAGTCGCTGGGCGCCAAGGATCTCGCAAACGCCAACAACGAAGAGAACAACGCCCTGTCGGAATTGCGCAAGGGGGCCGATGCCCTGGCCAAGGAAATGCAGAGCCAGGGGGCCCAAGGCACCAGCGACGCGCGCGAAGACCCGTTGGGCCGGGGCATGGAAGGACCCGGCAACATGATCAAGCTTCCCGCTGCCAACGATCTGGCGCGGGCGCGGGACATTTTGCGGGAGCTGCGCCGGCGTGCCGGCCAGCGCAACCGTCCGCCCCAGGAGTTGGACTATATCGACCGCCTGCTACAGGAATTTTGAACGTTTCATCCGCCCGCGCGGCGGTCGCGGATTGCCATCGCGGTGGCCAAGCAATTCGCAAACCGGAACCGCTTTACTCTGCCAAGCCGACATAGGGCAGGCCACGATAGCGCCCCCCATCGTCCATGCCGTAACCGATCACGAATTCGTCGCCGATGGCAAAGCCCACATGGTCCGCCTTGGCCACGGCAGCTTGTCTCTGCTTGTCCAGAAGTACGGCGACGCGCACGCTGCCGGCGCCGGCGGCCTTGATGAGGGACACCGCTTTGCGGATGGTGCGGCCGAAATCGAGAACCCCGTCGATCACCAGCACATGGCGCCCGGCGATCTCTTGCGAGGGACCGGCGATCATCGAGACGGCGCCCGCCATTCGCCGGTCGCCATAGGATCTCAGCCACAGCATCTCGACATCCAGCCCAAGCCCGTCTGCCGCCAGAGCACGGATAAGGTCGGCAGCGAACACGAAACCTCCCACCAGAATGGGCATGGCGATGTCCGGCCGGTCGGGAAGGGCGGAGATTTCGCGCGCCAACGCCTTCACTCTTGTCGCGATCTCGTCGGCGGTAAAGAGAATGGGCGGCACCATCTCAGCCATCGGTGGCGAAACGCACTTCGAGATGACTGGCCGAAGCAGGCGGGTTGGAGAGGCGCGTCATGAAGGGTGCCGACTGCCCCGGTTTCAGGCTCTGCACGGCGGGCGTGAAGTTCCAATGATAGAGTTCATGATTGTCGGCGTCGCTGAGACTCACGCGCACGCTTTGCGGCACCGGCAATTCACGGCCCCCTTCATTGACGATGGTGCCGGTGACCGCCAGCACCACCTGGCCGTCCTCGCTTTCCCGGTGGTAGCCGACATGGGCGAAACCGATGCCGCTGGTATTCACCTTCAGTCCCAGGCTGGAATAGACGCCCGCGGATTGCGGCCAAAGCATCGCGATCTCCTGGCGGTAGCGCACCGCGGCATAGCCGATGACCAACATTGCGGCGATCAGCGCTGCCCATCCGGCGGCGGCGGCCATGACCGCGCCCCAGGCTACCGGCGCGGCTGGCGTTTCCCGCGCCGCGCCGAGAGGCGCGAAGGCATGGGCGGGAGGCCGCACCGCCGCAAGCGAGGATTCCGCAGTAATACCCGCCGCATCCGATTCCCGCGCCATGGGCCCGGCCTGGTGCCAGACATGGGCGCATTTGGCGCAACGTACCTTGCGGCCTTCGGGCGGAAAGTTCGCCTCATCGGCCTGGTAGCGCGTGGCGCAGGCGGGACAGGTGAGAATCATCGATGGCTAGGTGTTTGCAAAGCAGCCCGAAAATAGGGGGCGCGCCGGGTGAGAGCAAGGCGCGGGGGAAGCCCGTGACCTTGCACCCGGCCACAGGCTAAGGTCGTTTCCATGGTTCGCTTTGAAAATGTCGGCATGTGCTACGGGCCCGGCCCGGATGTGCTGCGCGATGTGACCTTCGTGCTGGAGGCCGGCTCTTTCACCTTTCTCACCGGCCTTTCCGGCGCCGGCAAGACCACGCTGTTGAAGCTCATCTATCTCGCGGAACCGCCTTCCTCAGGCGCCATAGCGCTGTTCGGCCAGGATCCGGCCACCGCCCGCAGGCGCGATCTTGCCCCTTTGCGGCGGCGCATCGGCGTGGTGTTCCAGGATTTCCGCCTGCTCGGCCATCTTTCCGCCTATGACAATGTGGCGCTGCCTTTGCGGCTGATGGGGCGGCACGAAGACGCTTACGCCCATGACGTGAAGGAATTGCTGTCTTGGGTGGGGCTGGGCGACCGCATGGATGCCCGCCCCCCCACGCTTTCAGGCGGCGAGCAGCAGCGTATCGCCATCGCCCGCGCCGTGGTGGCGCGTCCCGATCTCCTCATCGCCGACGAACCCACCGGCAATGTGGATCCCGAAATGGGTGCGCGCCTGATCCGCCTGTTCGCGGAATTGAACCGGTTGGGAACCACGGTCGTGATTGCCACCCACGACCGGGCCTTGATCGAAGCCACGCGGGCACGAGAAATGCGGCTGGTGGACGGCCGCCTGGTCGAGCTGCGCGCCCAGGCGAGTGCGCTCGCATGAGTGCCGCCGTCCCCATCCTTCCCCCCGACAATGGCGCAACCCCGCTCGATTTCGTGATTGCGGTGATGGCCTTCCTGGCGGCCCTGGCGCTGGGCGCCTCCTTGATCGCCGATCGGGCCAGCGAGGGATGGCGCCATGGGCTTTCGGACAAGCTCACGGTCGAAGTGCTGCCGCCGGGAGCGGGCGACCCAGCCCTGGCGCTTGATCGGGAAACGACCGCCGCATTGGCGGTGCTCCGCTCCACTCCCGGAATCGTCCGCGCCGCGGCTTTGTCGCAGGCCGAGCTTGACGCTCTGGTGGCGCCATGGGTGGGCGTGAAGGGCCTTGACCGCGACATTCCCTTGCCACGGCTGATTGACGTTTCGCTGGTGCCGGGGGCGTCTCTCGACGTCGCAGCACTTTCCGGACGCCTCAAGCGCGCCGCACCCGACGCCAGCCTCGACGACCACCGAAGCTGGATCGCGCGGCTATCGGCGATTGCCGGAACGGTGCGCTATTCCGCCTACCTGGTGCTCCTCCTGATCGCCGGCGCGACCGCCGCGGCCGTCTCCTTCGCCACCCGCGCCGGCCTCGCCGCCCATCACGAAATGGTGGCGCTGCTTCATCAGATGGGGGCGCGCGCCGGCTTTATCGCCCACACCGTGGAGCGGCACTATCTCGTGGCGTCATTCCTGGCCGCCTTGTTGGGCACTCTGCTGGCGGCAATTCTGTTCATGGGCGCCGGCGCCCTGGAGCAATTCGGCGTCCAGGCGGTCCCTTTCCTGCCGCCGCTCGCGCTCGACGGGACGGAACTTTCCTGGCTCGTCCTGGTGCCGCTTGCCGCTGCGGCGATTGCCTGGGCGACCGCGCGCATCTCGGTGCTGTCGGTGGTCCATGCCATTTATTGAGAAATGATCCGCCGCTTCCTCATCGCCGTGGCGCTGGTGGCGACCGCTTACATCCTGGGCTTCGTCACCTTCGTGTCGCTGCTGCCCAAGACGCCGCCGCGCCCGCAAAAGGCCGATGGCATCGTGGTTCTCACCGGCGGCGACACCAGACTCGACCGCGCCGACGATTTGCTGGAACGGGGCTTCGGCCGCAGGCTGCTGGTGAGCGGGGTGGACATCGCCACCAGCAAGGAAACTCTCGCCCACCTCATCCATGCCGGTCGGCGCTTCAAATGCTGCGCCGATCTCGGCTATGTTGCCGAAGATACCCAAGGCAACGCCCAGGAAGCGGCGGATTGGGCGCGCGCCCATCATTTCCACCGGCTGATCCTGGTGACATCGCGTTACCACATGCCGCGCGCCATACGGGAATTCTCGGCCGCGATGCCTCACATCCAGGTTCTACCCTATCCGATCGAACAACCGCGCATGGACCTCGCCGATTGGTGGCGGCATCCTCGCACCGCGGCGCTGCTGCATCGCGAATATGTGAAGTATCTGGCCAGCCTGATCGGTTCCAGCATGGCGAAGGCATGATCTTTCTTCGCTCGGTCCTGTTCATGGCCTGGTTTCTTGCGGTCACCGCGGCGATGAGCATTGTTTTCCTTCCCCTCCTTGCTCTTCCCCGCAAGGCCAGTGTGTGGATGGCGCGCCACTGGGCGGGCGCCACGCTCTGGGGCCTTAGGCGGTTTGCCGGTCTTGGAGAGCGCCTGGAGGGAACGGCGCCCAAGGGTCCGGTGCTGGTCGCCGCCAAGCACATGAGCATGTGGGACACGCTGGCGCTCTATCTGGCGCTGGACGATCCCGCCATTGTCTTGAAGCGCGAGCTTCTGCGCATTCCCTTTTATGGCTGGTATCTCGCAAAGGCGGCCGC